>NZ_LZLU01000211.1:0-2157 GCF_001673415.1 Mycobacterium sp. 1165196.3
GCGGTGTTGCGGAACACGGGCTGGGCGTTCTCCCAGGTGGTGTCGCCGGTGGTTGAGTAGCGGCAGTGCCCGATGGCGACGTGGCCCTGCATGGCGCCCAGCGTCTGCTCGTCGAACACCTGGCTGACCAGGCCGAGATCTTTGAAGACCAGCACCTGGGAACCGTCGGCGACGGCGATGCCGGCGGCCTCCTGGCCGCGGTGCTGCAGCGCGTACAAGCCGTAATAGGTGAGTTTGGCGACGTCCTCGCCGGGGGCCCAGACTCCGAATACACCGCATTCTTCGCGGGGTGCGTTGAAGTCCTCTTCGGGTTCTTGGACGGTCACGATTAGGCAGCTCCCCGGGGAACGGTTGGTGACGTAACGGAGTCTACGGGCAGCGCCGCCGCGCCGACGAATCCGCCGGGCGTGTTGCGCGACAAAATGCCAGCGCAAATACCTAAACCTGCAGTTCAGGGTTATGTTCAGCCGAGATCGAACAGCGGCAGCCAGTGTTCAATCTCACCCGCTCGCGAGCCGGAAAGGCGCAGCGCACCGGTGCGCTGCGCCTCGCCGAACGGCAACTCCCCGGTGGCCAGCAGCAGCCAGGTCCGCGGGTCGGTTTCCACCACGTTGGGCGGTGTTCCGCGGGTGTGCGTGAGCCCGGTGATGCACTGCACCGCGACGAACGGCGGGACGCGCAACTCCACGCTGCGCCCGGGCGCCACCGCGGCCAGGGTGCGGGCGGTGAGCCGGACGGCCGTCGCCAATTCCTGCCGCTCGGGCTGCGGACCGGATTCGTCGCGCAGCCACTCCGCGACCGCCAACACGGCCTGCCGGGCCTTGGCCGGATCGGCTTTGTCGCGGGGGGCCATACCCTAGGGTCTCAAAACCATGGAGCCCCGTCGCCCAAGGGCGCGGCCGCCGTACCGTACCGCCGGCCTGGTGACGGTCGTGATCATGGGATTGCTCGGGTCGCTTCTGTACCTGCAATTTCGCGGCGCCCTGACGCCGACCACGAAGTTGACCATGGTGGCCGCCCGGGCGGGTCTGGTGATGGATCCCGGTTCCAAGGTCACTTACAACGGGGTGCAGATCGGCCGAGTGTCCAGCATTTCGGAGACCACGCATGGCGGCAGGCCGGCCGCCAAGATAGTCCTGGACGTCGCCCCGAAATACATCAAGCGGATCCCGGCCAACGTGGTCGCCGACGTCAAGGCGACCACGGTGTTCGGCAACAAATATGTTGCCTTAAGCGCACCGAAACAGCCTGCAGCACAGACGATCACACCGTCTATGGTGATAGATGCAACATCGGTGACCACCGAGTTCAACACCCTTTTCGAGACACTCACCTCGATCGCGGAGAAGGTCGATCCGGTCAAACTGAACCTCACACTCAGCGCCGCCGCCCAGGCGCTGAGCGGAATGGGCGAGCGGTTCGGTGCCTCGCTCGCCGACGGCAATGCCGTCCTCGACGACCTGAACCCCCGGATGCCGGCCCTGCGCAACGACATTCGGCGGCTGGCGGCTCTGGGCGATGCCTATGCGAACGCCTCTCCCGAACTGTGGGACGCGCTGGACCACGCGGTGACGACCGCGCGCACACTCGACTCGCGCCAACGCGAGCTCGATGCCGCACTGCTGGCCGCGGCCGGGCTGGGCAACGCCGGCGCCGACGTCTTGGGCCGCAGCGGGCCATTCTTCGTCCGCGGCGCCGTCGACCTGGTTCCCAGCAGCCAGCTGCTCGGCGAATACAGTCCCGAAATCTACTGCACCATACACAATTTCGACGAAGTCGCGCCGAGAATCCACAACGCGCTGGGCGATAACGGCTACTCGCTGGGCGCCCACGCCTCAGGCGCCATCGCGGGGGCGCCCAATCCTTATATCTGGCCGGAGAACCTGCCCCGCACCAACGCCAGGGGCGGCCCGGGCGGACGGCCGGGCTGTTGGCAGAAGATCACCCGGGAACTGTGGCCCGCGCCGTTTTTGGTGATGGACACCGGCGCAAGCATGGCTCCTTACAACCACTTCGAGGTCGGCTCGCCGCTCGCGGTGGAATTCGTGTGGGGCCGCCAACTCGGTGACTACACCATCAATCCCTGACCATCAGCGGCGCGACGACTGCACCGCCAGCACCGCGATCGCCCCGGCTTCGTTGATGGCCAGGTGCGCC
>NZ_LZLU01000212.1:0-4250 GCF_001673415.1 Mycobacterium sp. 1165196.3
ACCCACCGAACATCACGGTGTCGTCCTCCACGGTGATGTGGTGGCTGCGCAGGTCACCGTGGGCGATCGTGGCGGTCGGGTGGGTGGTGGGCGCGCTGGTGGTGCTCGTCGTCGGCACGCCCGCGCTCGAGGTGCCGTTGGACGCGGCGGTGCGCGCCCTGGCCAAGGCGGGCTTCACCGTCACGCGGCTCACCGTGGTCCGGCCGGCCGGCCGTGGCCCGCTGATCCTTTCGGCGGAGGGCGAACATCTCGGTGACACGGCGCTGATCGAGTTGTACGGCCCGCATCAACGCAGCGGCGGAGCGCTGCGCCAGCTCTGGGGAAAGCTGAAGCTGCGCGACGCCGAAACCGCGCCCCTAGTGACCTCCATGCGCCGCGCCGTCGAACACCGCGCGCTGATGGCGATCGCCATCGGCAACGCGGGCCTGGCCAACACGGCGACGGTCGCGGTCGCGCCGCTGGACCGCGGCTGGATGCTGTACTCGCACCGGCGCCCGCTCGGCACCCCCATTGACGAATGCGCGACGACGACTCCCGTTGCCCGGCTGTGGGAATCGCTGAAAGTCCTCAACGACCGCCAGGCCCACCAACGAGCGCGCCGGGACGATGGCGCTGACCACCAGATGGATCGGAACGAAGGCCAGCAGCAGGGCCCACCACCAGTGCCGCCAGCGCGCCGGCAGCCAGGGCCCCGACACCGTCAGCACCGCCGCCAGCATCCCGATCCACCGCGGGTCGTCGAGGAACTGCGCCGGCAGCGTGGTCAGCCGGTCGAGGGCGTCGAAGTGCCACCGCGGCGCGGCGAGGCCGGTGCCGCTGATCGACAACAACACGATCGCGCTCAGCCCCGCGGTGGCGTAGGCGCCCAGCAGTTTCCACTGCCCGGCGACGATCAGGCCGATGAGGATCATGAACGGCAACGCCACGATCGCAAGGCCATAGATCAGGTACGCCACGTCGGATTGGGTCGGCGACAAGACGCCGACGATCTGCGACACGGATCTCTCCAGCGCGATCCACTGCGGGCGGGTGATCACCGAGCCCGTGATCACCAGCGCCAGGAAGAGCAACGCCAGGATCAGCCGCAGGATGTCGTTGGTCCGCCGGGTCAACGGCTGCAGCAGGTTGCCGGAGACGATGATGTCGCGCCCGTCAACTCGCATGTATGAAGGATCCTTCGGCTTCGCTCGGCACCGCTGAGCCTTGCTTTCGGCCCGCGCAGTGGCCCGCCGACAAGTTAACGCAATACCCGGTTCGTTGACAGCTTCCACTCATCCGGCGCGCGTAGGGTCGGGTAGGTAGGCGTGCTAGCGAATTGGGGGCGGGTGGCGGCGTGGCCAGGACGGACGACGACAGCTGGGAGATCACCGAGAGCGTGGGCGCCACGGCGCTGGGCGTGGCGGCGGCCCGGGCCGCGGAGACCGAGAGCGAGACCCCGCTGATCAGCGATCCGTTCGCGCGGGTGTTCCTGCAGGCCGCGGGAGCGGGCGTGTGGGACTGGTTCGCGGCCCCCAACCTGCCCGCCCAGGTCGCCGAGATCGATCCGGACCTCAAGCCGCGGATGCAGGGGATGGTCGACTACATGGCCGCGCGGACGGCGTTCTTCGACAAGTTCTTCCTCGACGCGACCGGCGCGGGCGTGCGGCAGGTGGTGATCCTGGCGGCCGGGCTGGACTCGCGGGCGTGGCGGTTGCCCTGGCCGGACGGCACCACGGTGTACGAGTTGGACCAGCCGCGGGTGCTGGAGTTCAAGTCCGCGACGCTGCGCGACAAGGGCGCCGAGCCGACCTGCGAGCTGGTCAGCGTTCCCGTCGACCTGCGCCACGACTGGCCGTCCGCCTTGCAGGGCGCGGGATTTGACGCGCACGCGCCCAGCGTGTGGTCGGCCGAGGGGCTGTTGCCGTTTCTGCCGGCGACCGCCCAGGAGTTGTTATTCGAGCGGGTACAGGCGCTCGGCACGCAAGGCAGCCGGATCGCCGTGGAGGCGCCAGGCCCCGACTTCCTCGACGAGGGCGTCCGCGACAGGCAGCGCCAGACCATGCAGCGGGTGCGCGACCTGATGGCCGAACTGGAGCCCGACCGTGACATTCCCGACGTGCAAGACCTGTGGTACTTCGAGGAACGCGAAGACGTGGCCGACTGGTTAGGTCGGCACGGCTGGGACGTGACGGTCACCCCGGCCCCCGAGCTGATGGCCGGGTACGACCGCAGGCCACCACAAGACATCGACGACGCCACACCACAGACGCTGTTCGTGTCTGCGCATCGGACGAGAGGAAACTGACTGTGCCCAGGACCGACAACGACAGCTGGGAGATCACCGAAAGCGTGGGGGCGACCGCGCTGGGGGTGGCCTCGGCCCGCGCGGCGGAGACCCGTAACGAAAACCCGTTGATCACGGACCCATTCGCGCAGGTTTTCCTTGACGCCGCCGGGGACGGCGTGTGGAATTGGCATTCCGCGGCGCAGTTGCCGGCCGAGGTCATCGAGGCCGAGCCGACGTTGCCGCTGCAGATGCAGTCGATGGTCGGTTATATGGCCTCGCGCACAGCGTTTTTCGACAGTTTCTTCCGCGAAGCCACCGGCGCAGGCATTCGCCAGGCGGTGATCCTGGCGGCCGGCCTGGACGCGCGGTCCTGGCGGTTGGCGTGGCCTGCGGGCACGACGGTCTACGAGCTCGACCAGACCAAGGTGCTGGACTTCAAGGCGGCCACGTTGGCCGAACATGGGGCGCAGCCCGCCTGTAATCGCGTCGCGGTGCCGGTGGACCTGCGCCAGGATTGGCCGGCCGCGTTGCGGCAGGCGGGTTTTGACGCCGACGCGCCCAGCGTCTGGTCGGCCGAGGGATTGATGCCCTATCTGCCGGCGGCCGCCCAAGAGCTGCTGTTCGAACGCATCCAGGGGCTGACCGCGCCGGGCAGCCGGGTGGCCGTGGAGGCCCTGGGTCCGAAGTTCCTCGACCCGCAGGCCCGCGCCAAGCGCCGCGAGCGGATGGATCGGATCCGCGGGCTGATGGCCGGCGTGGATCCGGATCGTGAGATACCCCGCACCGACGAACTCTGGTATTTCGAGGAGCGCGAGGACGTCGGCGAATGGTTCGGCCGCCACGGCTGGGAGGTGACGGTCACCCCGGCCGACGAATTGATGGCCGGCTATGGGCGTGCGGCGCCCGAGGAGGTTCGCGACTACGTGCCCGGCAATCTGTTCGTCGCGGCGCAGCGCGCGGCGAGCTAGCGCCCATGTCCACGGCGGGGTAGGCGGTCCAGGCGCGAACGAATACCTCTGCGCCCCAACGTTTTAGAGCACCGATGCGTTGCCGGTAGTGACCCGTCGTCCCTAGTTGTTTGGTGGTGGGTGGGGTTGGAAGGGTGTGTACCACCACCAGTCGGCGCGTTCGCCGATCGGTCCCGGACACGGCGCCACCGTGGGCGGGGGTCCCGTGGGTGGGCGCGCCAGCGATCCCGGGCTCAGTACTCGGCCTTCGTCGTCGCGGACCACGAGTGCGTGTGCGGGCCCGCTGATGGTGATGACACCGCGATGATGTGACCGGTGATGGTAGGGACAGACCAGCACCAGGTTGGCCAACTCGGTGGGGCCGCCGTCTTCCCAGTGCCGCAGGTGGTGGGCGTGCAGACCGCGGGTGGCACCACAACCAGGAACCACGCACGTGCGGTCGCGATGCTCCAGCGCGCGGCGCAGCCGCCGGTTGATCACCCGCGTCGCCCGCCCGGCACCGATGACTTGTCCGTGACGCTCGAACCACACTTCGCACGTGGCATCACAGGTCAGGTATTGGCGGTCGGCATCGGAGAGCAGCGGACCCAGATGCAGTGCCGCGGTGGGTTTTTCCACGTCGAGGTGCACCACCACGGTGGTGTGCTGTCCGTGCGGGCGCCGCGCCGCCTCGGCGTCCCAGCCGGTCTCGATCAGGCGCATGAATGCCTCGACCGTGCCCGGCATCGGGGGCCGCTGATCACCGGCGCTGGTGGCCTGATCGTGTTTCCACTCGGCGATCAGCGCCTCACGATGCGACGCCAACGCCGCGTCGAACTTCGCCGCATCGGGGTGCGGAAGCGTGATCCGGTAGCAACTGCCCGTCTCGGTGGCGGTCGCGGTGAACGTGTGCTCGACTTCGGGCCGGGGCTTGGGGTCGGGCCGCGGTTCGAGCTTGACCGCGGTACGCAACTGGTTCACCGTGGCCACCGCGGCAAGCTCGGCGTAATGCTCATCAGAACCCTCGCCAGCCCGCG
>NZ_LZLU01000213.1:0-23990 GCF_001673415.1 Mycobacterium sp. 1165196.3
CGGCGGCCGCGGTCCCCGGTGGTGATGGCGTTGGCCAGCGCGGTGAGCCGGTCCAGCGGGCGCAGCGCCGCCCGGCTGACCGCAACCAGTAACAGCGCCGCAAGCAGCAGGGTCGCCAAGCCCGCCCCGATCATCAGGGCGCGCAGCTGATGCGCGACCTGGGTGGTCTGCGTGGTGTCGGCGACCAGGATCACCCGGCTCCCGTCGGGCAGCGGGTGCACGACGGCCGTCGCGGTGGCATCCGGCGGCGGGCCGGGCGGCGGTGGAAGTGCATACGGCGGTGGCGGATACGGCGGAGGTGGCGGATACGGCGGTGGATAGGCCGGCGGCGGCGGATACAGCGGGGGTGGTTCGACCTCGCCGTCACTGAGCTCCGGGCTGATCCCGCGGTCACCGTAGGAGCTGCCGTTGGCCGTGACGACGAGCGCCCGGATCCCGCCGCCGTTGAGTTCGGCGGCAAGCAGATCCGGTGAGGTGCGCGCGGCGCTCAACGCGTCGGCGCGCGATGTCGCGGCCAGCAGCCGGTCGTGCAGATTGCGCTGTGCCAGAACGCCCATGGTGAAGTCGATGGTGACGCCGAGCACCACCAGCAGGCCCGCCAGCAGCGCGAGCACCACCAGCGTCACCCGACGTTGCAGCGACGGCGTCGGTGTCCTCGAGGCGGCCGTCATGACCGCTCGGCCCGCAGGCGGTAGCCGATGCCGCGCACGGTATGCAGGATCCGCGGCCCGTGCGCCTCCAGCTTGCGCCGCAGCCCGCTGACATGGACCTGCACCAGGTTGGGGTCGTAGGCGTCGTAGCCCCACACCCCGTTCAGAATCTGGCCTGCGCTGACGATCCGGCCGCGCTGCTCCACCAGGAAAGACAGCACCCGCAACTCGGTTGCCGTCAGATCCAGCGGGTGGCCGCCGCGCGCCGCCACACCGGCACCGAGGTCCAGCGTGACGTCGCCCACCTGAATCACCTGGGACAGCCGTCCGCGCCGGCGTAGCACCGCGCCGACCCGCGACACCAGCTCGGCCAGCTCGAACGGCTTGATGACGTAGTCGTCGGCGCCGCCGTCGAGTCCGCGTAGCCGATCCGGCAGCCCGTCGCGGGCCGTGATCAAGACGATCCCGACGTCACCCCATTCCCGAATCACGTCGATCAGTTCGAACCCGTCGCGTCCCGGCAGCATCACGTCGAGCACCACCAGGTCGGGCCGCATTCCGTCGAGAACCTCTTCCAGGCCGTCACCGTCGCGGCGGGCATCGGTGTGATAGCCCACCTCGGTCAGCGCCTCGCTGACCATCTCCCGGATGGTCTCGGAGTCCTCGACGACCAGCACCCGCGGCGTGCCGAAGCTGAACCGGCCGGCCGCGCGCAGGCAATCCGTCATTCCTCCATTGTCGGTGCCGGTGCTGAAACGAACCTGAAGGGCGCTGCCCACTGTGACGAGCCGTTCATCGGGCGGCCGAATTCTTCAGATCCATTTCAGCCCCGGCTCTTAACGTCCGTGGCATGACCACGAACGACGACATCAACACCAATGCACCCGCACCGCCGCCGGTCGCCGAGCCGGCAGTAGAGCGACGCCGCTACCCCACCGGCGTGGTGATCGGCGCCGGGGTGGCGGGGGCGCTGCTCGGCGCGGTCGGCACCGTCGCGGCGATCGCGTTCGCCTGGATAGTCAGCGTCGGACCACCCCCGCCGCCGCTCGGGCCGCCGCCGATGCTGGCGGCGCCGTTCCACGGGCCGCCGCCTCCCCCGATGGGTGGACCCGGGCCGGGTGGTTTCGGCTTTGTTCCGCCGCCCGGCCCGCCGGTACCCCCGCGAGGCTTCTGGCCACCACCCCCGGGCGAGGGCTTCCCGACGCCGGCCGCGCCGACACCGTCCGCCGCGCCGCATCCCTGACCAACAATGACTCGCTTCGGTCGCCGTCACGATGCCTTCGTGACGGCGACCGGCGGCGTCGGCCCGGTAGCGTCTCGAGTGAACCCAGCTCGACGATCCGGGAGAGCCGCATGACATCGGACAACAGCGGAGCCCGCCGGTTTCCCACCGGTGTCGCCGCTCTGGCCGGGCGGCTGCTGCGGTCGCGCCGCCTCATGCGCGCGCCGATCTGGATCTACAAGGCCCGCGCGGGCGCGCTGTTCGGCTCACGCATCGTGCTGCTCGAACACATCGGCCGCAAGTCGGGCATGCCGCGCTATGCGGCGTTGGAGGTCGTCGACCACTCGTCGCCCGACACCTACGTGGTCGCGTCGGGCTTCGGCCGAAAAGCCCAGTGGTTCCGCAACATTGAAGCCAACCCCCGGGTGCGGGTCTACGCCGGCAGCCACCCGCCCCGGACCGCTACGGCGCGGGTGATGACCACACCCGAGGCCGATAACACCTTGGCCGCCTACCGATCCCGCCATCCCAAGGCGTGGGAGCGGATGCGCCCGGTGCTCGAGCACACGCTCGGCGTGCCGATCACCGACACAGACACCCCGCTGCCGCTGGTCGAGTTGCGCCTCGATTAGCTCTGGTCGGGCCCCTTGATCGTCATCGCGGCGACCAACGCCAAAAACAGCGCGGCCGGAACACCGTTGACGACCTTGTCGCGCACCCGGACGTGCGCGCCCACCGCCAACACGAAGTACAACGTCAGCATCGCCGTCGTCAGCCGCGCCAGGGTGGGAAAACGGTTGACCGAGAGCAATCCGACGGCGGCGGCCGCCTTCACCGCGGGCAACACGGGCCGGACGTTCTCCGGCAGGCCCACGTCATCGAGCACCTTCTTGATCGGGGCCACCTGGACGCCGCACAGTACCGCGTCGACGGCGTGGAAGGCGCCCAGCGCCGCATAGGTCTTCGGGGAAGTCAACGCACTCATGCCGCAATCCTAGGGAGTCAGCTCCCCAGGCGAGCCATCCGCGGGCTTGCTGGCGATTGCCTCGGCCTTGGCCACGGCTTGAGCGACCGAGGGATCGGTTTCGGCGGAGAACCAGTCCGCGACCTCCGCGTCGTCGCCGTCAGTGGCATGCCTGGGAGCATCGTCAACCGGAGAAGGCTCGAACCGGAATACGCCGTCCTCGCCCGGCGAGCCAAGCAGCCGCGTGAACCCTTGCAACGCGGCGCTGAAATCGCTGGGCACCACCCACACCTTGTTCGCGTCGCCGCGCGCCATTTCGGGCAGCGTCTGCAAGTACTGGTAGGCCAACATTTCCGGAGTGGGACGGCCGGCCTTGATCGCGGCGAACGTCTTCTCAATGGCCTTGGCCTGCCCCTGGGCCCTCAGGTAGGCGGCCGCTCGCTCACCCTGCGCGCGCAGTACCCGCGACTGGCGGTCGGCTTCCGCAGTCAGGATCGCGGCCTGCTTGGCGCCCTCGGCGGCAAGGATTTGCGCAGCCTTTTGTCCCTCAGCCTGCATGATCGCCGCTTGCCGGGTGCCTTCGGCGGTCAGGATCATCGCGCGCTTCTCGCGGTCGGCCTTCATCTGCTTTTCCATCGACGCCTGAATCGATGGCGGCGGGTCGATGCTGCGCAATTCGACCCGCGCGACCCGCAGACCCCAGCGGTTGGTCGCCTCGTCGAGCACGCCGCGCAGCTGCCCGTTGATCTGGTCGCGCGACGTCAGCGTCTGTTCCAGCGTCATGCCGCCGACCACGTTGCGCAGCGTGGTGGTGGTGAGCTGTTCGACGCCGACGATGTAGTTGCTGATCTCGTAGACGGCCGCCTGGGGAACGGTGACCTGAAAGTAGACCACGGTGTCGATGTTCAGCGTCAGGTTGTCCTCGGTGATCACCGGCTGCGGCGGGAACGACACCACCCGCTCGCGCAGATCCACCCGGGCGCGGACGCGATCGATGAACGGCACCAGCAACGTCAGTTGCCCGCTGACCGTGCGGCTGTATCGGCCCAGCCGTTCGATCACCGCGGCTTCCGCCTGGGGTATCAGCGCCACCGACTTGGCCACCACGACGATCGCAAAGATCACCAGGACGGCCAGCAGCACCAATCCAGCCACTGCACCTTGCATCGGACTTCCTCTCTCTACCAGTCGTCGGCAGCGTCGTCTCGCCGCTACAGACTGCTCCTGAAGACCACCGCCGTCGCGCCGTCGATCTGCATGACGGTGACCGGCTCACCGGGTTCGTAGACGTCGGCGTCGTCGAGCGGGCGCGCGGACCACACTTGGCCGTCGAGCTTGACCTGACCCTCGTCGCGCGCGACCCGCTCGAGCACCAGCGCGGTTTTGCCCTGCAGCGCCTCGATTCCCAACCGCGGCGCCCCGGCCGGCGTCAGCCGCCGCTTCAGCGGCGGCCGAACCACCACCAGCAGCAATACCGAGACCACCAGGAACACCGCGCCGTTCGCCCAGACCGGAAAGTCGGTCACCCAACTGGTTAGCGCCGCGGCCAGCGCGCCGCCACCGAGCATCACCAAAAACAAATGGCCGGTGAGCGCCTCCGCACCGGCCAGCACCAGCGCGAATATTAGCCAAAGCACCGCGGCGTGCATGCGGCAAGAATACGCGTGATCCGCCTTTGCCGGGCAAAACAACTACACTGCGTTCTCGTGTGGTGTCCCAGTGTTTCGCTGTCCCTGTGGGCCAATGCGTGGCTCGCCGGAAAGGCCGCGCCCGACGACGTCCTGGACGCGTTATCCGTTTGGGCGCCAAAGCAATCGGTGACCGCGTATGATGCGGTCGCCGCGGGTCACACCGGGCTGCCCTGGCCCGATGTGCACGACGCCGGAACGGTCACGTTGCTGCAGACATTGCGGGCCGCGATCGGCCGGCCGACGCCGGCGTCCGACGGCGCCGGGTTGATGCGCGGATCGATCAACGTGGTTTTGCCGGTGCCGGGCGACGTGCGCGGGCTGGCCCCCGGAACGCAGTTCGAGCGGGACGCGCTGGCGGCCGGCGAGGCGGTCATCATCGCCAATCCCCGCAATCCCGCCACCGCGGTCGGCCTGGTGCCCGAGTTCTCTTATGAGGACGACGAGGACGTGCCCGAGGACTATGAGACGCGGCTGGCCGAATTGTGCGCGCTGACGTGGACCGTGTACTCGCTGCCCGGCGCGCCGGTGCTGGACCATTACGAGCTCGGCGACGCCGAGTACACGCTGCGGTCGGCGGTGCGCTCGGCCGCGGACGCGCTGGGCGCCATCGGGCTGGGGGCCGCGGCGTCCGACGTCGACGACCCGCGCGGCCTCGTCGAGCAACTCTTGGAATCCGCACGGCAACACCGCATTCCCGACCACGCGCCGACGCGCGCGCTGCGGGTGCTGGAGAACGCCGCCCACGTCGACGCCATCATCGCGGTCAGCGCGGGCCTGAGCCGATCCGATTCACCGGACCGGTTCACCGCGCCCGTCGCCGCGGGCCTGGAACCCTTAGGCACGCAATCCTCTTCGGAGGCCCGCATCGCCAGCGACGCGCTGCGACCGCTCACCGCGGTGGTGCGTTCGGCGCGGATGGCGGCCGTGACCGCGATCCTGCATTCGGCCTGGGGCGATTAACCGTTTCTAGCGGCCGGCCGCGCAATGCGGTGGGCGGCAGGGCGCGCCGTTGACGCTGGCGAGGCAACCGGGGACCGGGTCGGGCCCGGTCACCCTCTCGGGCGCCCGGCCGTACCGCAATTCGTCGATCAGATCCGCGGCCATCCGCGCGAAACGCGGGTGGGCGTTGGGCGTCGACGCCCGCACCAGCGCCACGCCCGCCGCCTCGGCCTGAGCTGCCAACTCGTTGTCGAGATCCCACACCACCTCGATGTGGTCGGCCACGAACCCGATCGGGCAGATGATGACGGCCTGGGCCCCGGCCTGCGCCAGGGTGGCCAGGTGGTCGGCGACGTCGGGCTCCAGCCATGGCACCTGGGGCGGTCCCGACCGTGACTGCCACGCCAGGTCGTAGTCGGAATACCCGGCGGCGGCCGCCACAAGGCTTGCGGCATAGGCGACTTGGCGGCTGTACAGCCGCGGGCCCAGGCGGTCATCGGCGGCCACCGGGATGGAATGCGCGGTGAACACCAGTCGAGCGCCGGCCTGTTGCTCGGGGGTCAGCGCACCCGACGCCGCGCCGATGGTGTCGGCGAAGATCCGCACGAACCGCGGGTGGTCGAAATAGGGCCGCAGCTTGACCAATTCGGGCGCATCCGGCCCGGCCGCCTCGCGCGCGCGGGCGATGTCCTCGACGTATTGCGTGCAGCTGGAGTAGCCGCTCCACGCCGAGGTGGTGAACACCACGGCCCGACGAATTCCATTGTCGCGCATGGTCGCGACGGTGTCCTCGACGTAGGGCTCCCAGTTGCGGTTGCCGAAATAGACCGGCAGGAACAGGCCGCGGTCGTGCAGCTCGGCTTCCAGTTGGGCGACCAGCGCGCGATTGATGTTGTTGATCGGCGAGACGCCGCCGAAATGCAGGTAGTGCTCGGCGACGTCGTCGAGTCGTTCCGGCGGCACGTTGCGGCCCCGGGTGACGTTCTCCAGGAACGGCCGAACCTGCTCGGGACCTTCCGGCCCACCGAAGGACAGCAGCAGGACGGCGTCGAATTCCATTACCGTCTACAGCAATTGGGTGCTTGCGCCGCCGTCGGCGTAGATGATGGTTCCCGTCGTCGCCGGCAGCCAGTCCGAGAGCAGCGCGCACACCGTCTTGGCGACCGGGGTCGGGTCCTTCATGTTCCAGCCGATGGGGGCGCGCTGGTCCCAGCCCTCTTCGAGCAGCTGCATCTGTGCGCCAGCCTCCTCGCCGAGCGCCCCGCCGACGATCGCGCTCATGGCCAGCGTCCGGATCGGGCCCGCGGCAACGAGATTCGAGCGAACACCGAACTTACCCGCCTCGCGCGCCACGAATCGGTTGACCGATTCCAGCGCGCTCTTGGCCACCGTCATCCAGTTGTACGCCGGCATCGCCCGGCTGGGGTCGAAGTCCATACCCACGATCGAGCCGCCGGGATTCATGATCGGCAACGTCGCCTTGGCCAGCGAGGCGTACGAATACGCCGAGATGTGAATGCCTTTCGAGACATCTTCGTACGGCGCGTCGAAGAACGGGTTGATGCCCATCCCGGTCTGCGGCATGAAACCGATCGAGTGCACCACCCCGTCGAGCTTGTTGCCCTCACCGATCTCGGCGGTCACCCGCTCGGCGAGCGAGTCCAAGTGCTCCTGGTTCTGCACGTCGAGTTCGATCAGCGGCGCCTTCTCCGGCAGCCGGTCGGCGATGCGCTGGATCAGGCGCAACCGGTCGAACCCGGTCAGCACCAACTGCGCCCCGGCCTCCTGGGCCGCCTTGGCGATGTGAAACGCAATCGACGAATCGGTGATGATTCCCGAGATCAGAATCCGTTTGCCGTCGAGCAGTCCTGCCATGTCCGTCCTTAATGTCGTGGTTGAAGTCAGTGGCCCATGCCCATGCCGCCGTCCACGGGGATGACCGCGCCGGCGATGTAGCTGGCGTCCTCGGACGCCAGGAAGCTGACCGCGCCGGCGACCTCCTCGGCGGTGCCAACCCGCTTGGCCGGGATGAAGTCCAGCGCGCCCTCCTGGATCCGCTCGTCGAGGGCGCGGGTCATCTCGGTGTCGATGTAGCCCGGCGCCACCACATTCGCGGTCACGTTGGCCTTGGACAGCTCCCGCGAGATCGAGCGGGCCATGCCGATCAGGCCGGCCTTGGCGGCCGCGTAGTTCGCCTGGTTGCCGATGCCCCAGCTGCCCGACACCGACCCGATGAAGATGATCCGGCCGAAACGCTTGCGCTGCATGCTGCGTGAGGCGCGCTGGGCTACCCGGAAGGCCCCGGTGAGGTTGGCGTTGATGACCTCCTCGAACCGCTCCTCGGTCATCCGGATCAGGAACGCGTCCTTGGATATGCCGGCGTTGGACACCAGCACCTCGACCGGGCCCTGGTGCTCCTCGACCTCTTTGAAGGCGCGGTCGACCGCTTCGTTGTCGGTGACGTCGCACACGACGCCGAACAACCCCTCGGGCGCCCCGGATCCGCGGTGCGTGACGGCCACCTTGTGGCCGTCGGCGGCGAGCCGCTGCGCGATCGCCAGTCCGATCCCCCGGTTTCCGCCGGTGACCAGGACTGAACGGGATACGAATGCCGGTTTGCCGCCGTTGGTGGCGGCCTTGGAGGTGTTTTCGGTGGCTGCGTCAGTCACCCGGCCAACTTATCGCCTCGGCTTACAAGCTTGGAAACCGGCTGGCCACGCCCGTAACGCCAGGGCGAAGAATCGAGCGAAATTTCGCCATGGCGTTACGTCCGCGTGGGGCTGTCGGTGTGAGTGAGCACACTTTCGCCATGACGGACCCCTTCCTGGGCAGCGAAGCCCTCGGCGAGGGCCTGCTGTCTCGCCACCAGCTGCGCAGCCGGTATGTCGCGCTATACCGCGACGTTTACGTGTCGAGGGATGCCGAGGTGACACCGACGCTGCGCGCCAAGGCATGCTGGTTGCGGTCGCGGCGGCGCGGCATCCTGGCGGGTTTCTCCGCGGCCGCCTTGCATGGCGCTCGGTGGATCGACCCGTCGCGGCCTGCCGAGATCATCGATACCAATCGCCGTCGCAGCTGCGGAGTGCAAGCCTGGGAAGAGCGGATCGAGGCCGACGAGATCACCGTCGTTGAGCAGATGCGAATCACCACGCCCGCCCGCACCGCGCTCGACTTGGCCCGCCGCCATCCGCGAGGCATCGCGATCGCCGCGGTCGATGCACTCGTGCAGGCGACCGAGCTGAAGATGGCTGACGTCGAACTGCTCGTGGATCGCTACCGTGGCCGCCCCGGCATGAAGGCCGCTCGCGCCGCCCTCGAACTCGTCGACGGTGGGGCGCAATCCCCGAAGGAGACCTGGCTGCGTCTCCTATTGATTGCGGCGGGCTTTCCCGCTCCCCAGACGCAGATTTGTGTCCGCAACGAATGGGGTTGGGCCGAGGCCTATTTGGATATGGGTTGGGAGGACATCAAGGTAGCCGTGGAGTACGACGGCGACCAGCATCGAACGAGTCGCTACCAGTACGTCAAGGACATCCGCCGGCTGGAGACGATCGAACGTTACGGCTGGATCGTGATCCGGGTGATCGCCGAGGATCATCCCGACGACATCATCCGCCGGGTGCGCGCAGCCCGGGCCCGCCGCATGTAACGCCAGGGCGAAGAATCGAGCGAAATTTCGCCATGGCGTTACGCCCGCGCACAGACGCTAGGTCGGCAAGCGCCGGTTGATCAGCAACGCCGCCAGCGCCGCGAGCGCCAGCACCAGCGCGCCCAACCGCACCCAGCCCACGCTGGCGTCGCCCTTGATCGTCTCGTAGCCGATCTGCTGCTGCAGCGTCGCGTAGACCGATTTCAGTTCCTGCAATGACGCAGCGCTGTAGGCATTTCCGCCCGAGAGCTGGGCCACCTTCTTCAGCGTCTCGTCGTCGACGGGCACCGGCTGGCGCTGGTCGTTGATCTCGACGAACCCGTACGGGGTGCCGAAGGAGATGGTCGAGATCGGCACGCCCTGGTCCTTGGCCGTGCGCGCCGCGGTGAAGGCGCCCTTCGGATTGTCCGGGTTGGTCGGCATCGTCTCCTTGCCGTCGGAGAACAACACGATGCGCGCCGGGGGCGGTTTGTCGCCGCCGCCGATCACCGCGCCGACCGTCGCGATGGCCTGCAGCGCGGTGAAGATGCCCTCGCCGGTGGCGGTGCGGTCGGCGAACTGCAGCTTGTCCAGCGCCGCCTTGGTGGATTCCCGGTTGGTCGTCGGCGAGACCAGCACCGTGGCGGTCCCCGCATAGGCGATCAGCCCGAGGTTGATGCCCGGCGTCAGCTCGTCGGCGAACTGCTTGGCGGCCTCCTGCGCGGCCGCCATCCGGTTGGGCGCGACATCGGTGGCGCGCATGGACTGCGAGACGTCGATGACCAGCATCACCACCGCGCGGTTGCGGGGAATCCGAACGTCGTTGGTGGGGCCGGCCATTGCGATGGTGAACAGCACCAGCGAGGCCACCAGCAGGATCGCCGGAACGTGGCGCCACGTCGAAGGCCGTTTGGGCGCAACGCTTTCCAGCAGCTCCATGTTGGCGAACCGCAGCATGCGCCGCTGGCGCGCCAGCTGCATCAGGATGTAGAGCGCGGCCAGCCCGAAGACGACCAGCAGGAACAGAAAGAACCACGAATGTTCGAAGCCCGACAACGACATCGGGCCCAGTAGCGGCAGTGTCACTGCCGCCCTGCCAATGCACCGCGCCGGCGGGATTCGACGAACCGCACGATGTCGGCGATCCAGTCACGGTCGGTGCGCAGCGTCAGAATCGGGGCCCCGCAGCTGCGGATCGTGCGCGCCACATCGGCGCGGTGCGCCGCGGCGGCCTTGGCGAAATCGTCACGCAGCTGCGCGTCGATGGTGAACTCGCGGGTGACGCCGGACTCGGCGTCCTGCAGCACCACGTCGCCGATGTCGGGCAGCTCGACGTCACGCGGGTCGAGCACCTCGATGGCCAGCACCTCATGGCGGGCGGCGACCGCCCGCAGCGGGCGCATCCAGTTGATCGGCCCGAGGAAGTCGCTGATGATCACCGCCATGCCGCGGCGGCGTTCCGGCCGGCGCAGGGCGTCGATCGCGGTCGCCAGATCGCCGCGCACCCCGACGGGCGCGCGCGGCGTGGTGGCGATGGTGCGCAACAGCGTCTGCTCGTGCTGACGTCCGGAGCGGGCCGGCACCCGGGTGATCTTGGCGCCGGTGGAGACGATCGCGCCCAGCCGGTTGCCGCCCCCGCTGTTGAGGAAGGTGATCGCGGCGGCCGCCGCCACTGCGAGGTCGCGCTTCTCGCAGCCCACGGTCCCGAAGTCCAGGCTGGCCGACATGTCGACCACCAGCCAGGTTTCCAGCTCCCGGTCGGCGATCATCTGCCGCACGTGCGGGTGCGTCGTGCGCGCGGTGACGGCCCAGTCCATCCGGCGGACGTCGTCGCCGGGCTGATACTCGCGCGACTCCCCCGGCTCCGAGCCCGGCCCCGGGATCAGGCCGAGGTGATCACCGTGCAGCACACCGTCGAGCTTGCGTTTGACGGTGAGCTCGAGGGTGCGCAGCGCCGCCGACAGCTTCGGGTCATCGATCTGACCCCGCTGCATCGACGGCGGATGCACCACCGCCCGCCTGTTGGGATCGGTCACCGACCGCTGGCCGCGCCGGCGGGTTGCATCACCGGGGGCACCGAATGACCTTGCTGCGGAACGGCATTCACCTGAGGTAGGGCCACCGTCTGCAGCACCCGGTTGATGACGATCTCCGGCGAGATCTCGTCGGCGAGCGCGTCATAGGTGAGCACCAGCCGGTGGCGCAGCACGTCGGGAATGACGTCGACGACGTCTTGCGGGATCACGTAGTCGCGGCCGCGGACCAGGGCCAGCGATCGGGACGCGGCGATGATGCCCAGCGACGCGCGCGGCGACGCCCCGAACGAGATCCACGTCTTGACGTCGTTCATGCCGAGCTGTTCGGGGTGGCGGGTGGCCGTCACGACGCGCACCACGTAGTCCACCAGGGCGTGGTGGACGAAGACGTTGGCCGCGATGTCCTGCAGCCGCAACAGGTCGCCGGTGTTGAGGATCTGCTTGGGCTCCGGCGGGCGCACGCCCATCCGGTAGATGATCTCCCGCTCCTCCTCCGGCGAGGGGTAGCCGACGTTGATCTTGAACAGGAAGCGGTCGCGCTGGGCTTCGGGCAGCGGGTAGACGCCCTCGTGCTCGATCGGGTTCTGCGTCGCCATCACCAGGAACGGGTTGGGCAGCGCGAAGGTCTTGCCGCCGATCGACACGTGGCGTTCCTGCATGACCTCTAGCAGCGCCGACTGCACCTTGGCCGGCGCACGGTTGATCTCGTCGGCGAGCAGGAAGTTGACCACCACCGGGCCGAGCTCGGTGTCGAACTCCTCCTTGCCCTGGCGGTAGATGCGAGTACCGATGATGTCGGTGGGCACCAGGTCCGGCGTGAACTGGATGCGCGCGAACGTCCCGCCGACCACCTTGGCGAAGGTCTCGACGGCCAGCGTCTTGGCCACGCCGGGCACACCCTCGAGCAGCACGTGCCCCTTGGACAACAGGCCGACCAGCATGCGCTCCACCAGCTGGTCCTGGCCGACAATGATGCGTTTGACCTCGAAGATGGCACGTTCCAGGGTCTGCACCTCGGCGGCCAGTCCGTTACCGCCGCCGGTCGGCGCTTCGTGAGCCGGGCCGGATTGCCCGCCCGGGCCCGAGTAACCGCTGGCGCCTGGCGGCGGCCCACCTGCTGCTGTCATGAAGAACCCTCCACGTTCCATCGGACACGACTGCCGGGCAGCGACGTGCCCGCGTCCAACTATTCCAGCACCGCCGGATTCCGTCGACGCTCGCCCAGCTGATGGGTCGCCGGCACCGCTGATCAGTACTCGATGATCCTAGTCAGGAACGGTGTCATGCCGGGCTTTCGAACCGGGCTGACCGTAACCTTGGCGGCGCTGCCCGACGCCTCCAGCATCTGGCCATTGCCCAGGTACATGGTGACGTGCTGGCTGCCGCCCGGGCCGTAGAAGATCAGGTCGCCGCGCCTGGCCTGATCCGGCGGGATGTGGCGCCCGGCGTTGTATTGGTCACCGGAGAACCGCGGGATCAGCACGCCGACCCCGGCGAAGCCGTAGCGCATCAGGCCCGAGCAGTCGAAGCCGGTGATGTTGGCGCCGTCGCCGACGCCCTTGCTGGGGCCGTCCAGCGAGCCGCCGCCCCACGAGTAGGGCACGCCCATCTGCGAGCCCATCCGCTTGATCACGTACTCGATGGCCTGCCGGCCGTAGACCCGCGGGATCTTGCCGCCGGGGTTGGAGGGCGTGGCGGCGGCAGCCGGTGCGGGATCGCCCAGGATGTTGATCCCGAGCCCGCCGAGAAATTGCTTGCCCAGGTCCATCGTGGTCTGGGTGGCCTGCGCGGTGGCCTGCAGCGACGCGTTGGCGACGGCCAGCGGATCGCCCGGGGCGCCGGCGCTGATCTGGGCCGGCAACGTGGGGTCCCACTGGCCAGGGTCGGCGACGGCAAGCGGAGCCGGGGCGGCCACAGACAACATCAGCCCGGACACCACAGCGGTGATCCAGGCGAGGTTGATGAAACGAAATCGGTTGCGGCGCATGGCTGTCCGTTCAGTGCTCACTCGATCACCACTCGATGTACCGGACCACGTAGGGCGTCATGCCGCTGGTGCGCACCGGGGCGACGCGGACCTTCAACCCGATGTCGGGGGCCTCGAGCATCTGGCCGTCGCCCAGGTAGATCGTGACGTGCTGGCTGCCGCCCGGGCCGTAGAAGATGACGTCGCCGCGGCGCATCTGGGAGGACGGGATCTTGCGACCCAGGTTGTACTGCGAGCCCGAGTAGTGCGGCAGCTTGATGCCCACCCCCGCGAACGAGTACAGCACCAGACCCGAACAGTCGAAGCCGGTGATGCCGGCCCCGGAGTCGATGCCCTTGCTCGGGCCGGCCGCGTTGCCGCCACCCCAGGAGTACGGCACGCCGATCTGCGACATGCCGCGCCGGATCACGTATTCGGTGGCCTGCCGGCCGTAGACGCGCGGGATGCGTGCGCCGACCCCACCGGGCGCGGCGTTGGTGATGCCGGTGTCGTCGGGCTTGAGGATGCCCATCTGCTGCAAGAAGTTGCGGCCCAGCCCGGCGGTCACCTGAGTCGAGGTGGCCGAGATGCCGAGCACCTGGTTGATCACCGCGATCGGGTCGCCGGGGACGTTGGCGCTCGGGATCATCGGCAGGGTCGGGTCCCAGGCGCCGTCCCACCGACGGCCCCCGGCCGACGGCGCCGGCGCGCCCGGTGACCCGGTCTCCCACCGGTCACCCGACGCCGCCGGGCCGGGCCCGCCCGCCCCGGCGGACCACTGCCGCGCCGCCTCACGCTTGGCCGCCTCCAGCTTGACCTGAGCCTGATCCCGTTCGGCCGCAAGGCGAATGATGTCCTCGCGTTGCTGGTCGAACTTCTGCTTGGAGTTGGTCAGCGCCGCCACGGCGGCGTCCTGGCTGGACTTGGCGTCGGCGGCGGCCTTGTCGGCGTTCTGCTTGGCCAGCCGCGCCGCCGACTCCTTGTTCACCTGCTCGGTGCGGGCCTGCTGCAGCTTGGCCATCACGGTCTGCGAGCTGGTGGTGAGGTTCTTGGCGGCGGCCTCGGTGGCGATGATGTCGTCGGGGCTGCTCGCCGTCAGGTAGCTGTTCGACGGGCCGTTCATATAGGTGGCCGCGGCGAAGGTGTCGAAGCGGCGCTGCGCGCCGGCGATGGCGATGTTGGCGTCTTTGACCGCCTGCTGGCTGGCCTCGAGGTCGTGCTGGGCGGTGGCCGCGTTGTCCCGCGCGGTCTCCACGTCGACGAGGGCCTTGTTGACGCTTTCCTGTTCGGTCTGGATTTCGGCGCTCAGGTTCTGCAGCCGCTGGTTGGCCTTGGCGACGTTGGCGATGAGGGCGGCGAGGTTGTCGGCGGTGGGGTCGGCCTCCGCGAGGCCCGGCGTGGCGATCAGCAGGGCGAGGCTCAAAACGGAGGGAACGACGGGGCGCACCAGCCTTAAGGCCGGTCGCGCAGAAGACCCCCAGCGTGTGCGTCTCATTCGACTCAGGTCTCCTACGGCTCAACACGACGGGCGGCGCCAGCCACAGGTTCCCCGAAAGGCGCCAAAGACAACACCAGCATCATTTGCACCGTACGTCACACCGATGGGCGTGCAAACGCTCCACCGAAATCGCACTCTCTACGTGCGTTTAATGTGACCGAATGGTGACCTGACTGGTTTGCCGCAGGACACGCCGCGGCTCGCCGAAGGAACCGGGGAAAACGAAGACCGGAAGTTAAACGGTGGTATTGGCGTCGGCGGCGGGGGTTGCCCCGGCGTCGCCCGAGGTTGCTGCGCGCTTACCGCGCACCTGCAGCAACCGGGTGCCGACGGCGGCCGCGAGGACCGCGATCAACAGGAAGATCGTCAGGCCGGTCCAGGGGAACTCGGGCGTGTCGAGCTCGTGCAGGAAATGCTGCGCGGAGACCACCGGATTGCCGGTCTTCGCGTTGTCCTCGCCGGCCTCGAGCGTCACGCGCGCGAACTGGGTGCTGTAGCTCCCGACGTAGCTCGGGCTAAGGGTCAGGACCGTCGCATCGTGATAGTCCGCGCCCACCACCGTCGAGATGTCGCGCAATGGGGTGTCGTTCGGGGGGTTGTGGTCGAGCAGCACGATCTTGAGGTTGATGCCCTCGGCGTGCGCCTGGTTGACCACGTCGAGCAGTCCGGGCATCGCCGCGGGCGGGGCACTGACTCCCGTGGCGGCGACCTGGGACTTGACCACGTTCATGTCGACGTCCACCGGAATGTAGGCGGGCAGGAACGGAACCGTTTGCGGCAGCGGGCCGACGAACGAATCTTGACCGGTCATGAAGTCCCTCCTGCGGTAGTGCTAGAGGCACCGTACGCGATATCGGTTCGCGCGCCGCGCCGATGGCGGTCGCCCGCGTCCTATCCCGGCACGGATTGGTGCGCACACGGGGTTTAAACGGGCCGCCGCGGCGACAAGACTGAAGTCAGGAGTGCCCTCGTAATGCAGGACAAGCGTACTGTTAAAGTTGGCACGGCACCGCCGACACGGCCCGTCGCGGTGGGAGAACTAAAGACTCTGGGAGTTGAAGTGACTGATTCTGTGAATTCGTTCGGAGCCCGCGACACGCTGCAAGTCGGCGACCAGAGTTACCAGATCTATCGTCTCGACGCCGTCCCCAACACCGAGAAACTGCCCTACAGCCTCAAGGTGCTGGCCGAAAACCTGCTGCGCAACGAGGACGGCAGCAACATCACCAAGGACCACATCGAGGCCATCGCGAACTGGGATCCCAAGGCGGAACCCAGCATTGAGATCCAGTACACGCCCGCCCGCGTGGTGATGCAGGACTTCACCGGGGTGCCGTGCATCGTCGACCTGGCCACCATGCGCGAGGCCATCGGCGACCTCGGCGGCAATCCGGACAAGGTCAACCCGCTCGCCCCCGCCGACCTGGTGATCGACCACTCCGTGATCGCCGACCTGTTCGGCACCGCCGACGCGTTCGAGCGCAACGTCGAGATCGAGTACGAGCGCAACGGCGAGCGCTACCAGTTCCTGCGCTGGGGCCAGGGAGCGTTCCAAGACTTCAAGGTGGTGCCCCCGGGCACCGGCATCGTGCACCAGGTCAACATCGAGTACCTGGCCAGCGTGGTGATGTCGCGCGACGGCGTGGCCTACCCCGACACGTGTGTGGGCACCGACTCGCACACCACGATGGTCAACGGCCTGGGCGTGCTGGGCTGGGGCGTCGGCGGTATCGAGGCCGAGGCCGCGATGCTGGGTCAGCCGGTGTCGATGCTGATCCCGCGAGTGGTCGGCTTCAAGCTGACCGGTGAGATCCAGGCGGGCGTCACCGCCACCGACGTCGTGCTGACCGTCACCGAGATGCTGCGCAAGCACGGCGTCGTCGGCAAGTTCGTCGAGTTCTACGGCAAGGGCGTGTCGGAGGTGCCGCTGGCCAACCGCGCCACGCTGGGCAACATGAGCCCCGAATTCGGTTCCACCGCAGCGATTTTCCCGATCGACGAGGAGACCATCTCCTACCTGAAGTTCACCGGTCGCACCGACGAGCAGCTGGCGCTGGTGGAGGCGTACGCCAAAGAACAGGGCATGTGGCACGACCCCGACCATGAGCCGGTGTTCTCCGAGTACCTCGAGCTCGACCTCTCCACGGTGGTGCCGTCGATCGCCGGGCCCAAGCGCCCGCAGGACCGAATCCAGTTGTCGGAAGCCAAGTCCACGTTCCGCGAGCAGATCCTCAGCTACGTCGACGGCAACGACGATGGCCAGCAGGGCTATTCGAAACTGGACGAGTCGGTCGAGGAGACCTTCCCGGCCAGCGACCCGGGCGCGGTCTCGAACGGCCACGCGGATGACCGGCCCGTCGTGCAGTCGGCCGCCGCGCACGCCAAGGGCCGGCCGAGCAATCCGGTGCAGGTGCGCTCCGAAGAGCGCGGCGAGTTCGTGCTCGACCACGGCGCGGTGGTGATCGCGGCGATCACGTCGTGCACCAACACCTCTAACCCCGAGGTGATGCTGGGCGCGGCGCTGTTGGCGCGCAATGCCGTTGAGAAGGGACTGGCGTCCAAGCCGTGGGTGAAGACCACCATGGCGCCCGGCTCGCAGGTGGTCAACGACTACTACGACAAGGCCGGCCTGTGGCCGTACCTGGAGAAGCTCGGGTTCTACCTGGTCGGTTACGGGTGCACCACCTGCATCGGCAACTCCGGTCCGCTGCCCGAGGAAATCTCGAAGGCCATCAACGACAACGACCTATCGGTGACCGCGGTGCTCTCGGGGAACCGGAACTTCGAGGGCCGCATCAACCCCGACGTCAAGATGAACTACCTGGCGTCGCCGCCGCTGGTGGTGGCCTACGCGCTGGCCGGCACCATGGACTTCGACTTCGACGAGCAGCCGCTGGGCCAGGACAAGGAGGGCAATGACGTCTTCCTGAAAGACATTTGGCCGTCGCAGAAGGACGTTTCCGACACCATCGCGTCGGCGATCAACCAGGAGATGTTCACCAAGAACTACGCCGACGTGTTCAAGGGCGACGAGCGCTGGCGCAACCTGCCGACCCCGAGCGGCAACACCTTTGAGTGGAACGCGGATTCGACCTATGTGCGCAAGCCCCCGTACTTCGAGGGCATGCCGGCCGAGCCCGAGCCGGTTACCGACATCACCGGCGCCCGGGTGCTGGCGCTGCTGGGCGACTCGGTGACCACCGACCACATCTCCCCCGCCAGCAGCATCAAGCCGGGCACCCCGGCGGCGCAATACCTCGACGAGCACGGCGTGGAGCGCAAGGACTACAACTCCTTCGGCTCGCGGCGCGGCAACCACGAGGTGATGATCCGCGGCACCTTCGCCAACATCAGGTTGCGCAACCTGCTGCTCGACGACGTGTCCGGCGGCTATACCCGCGACTTCACCCAGGACGGCGGACCCCAGGCGTTCATCTACGACGCGGCGCAAAACTATGCGGCACAAGACATTCCGCTGGTGGTGCTGGGCGGCAAGGAATACGGGTCGGGCTCGTCGCGCGACTGGGCCGCCAAGGGAACCCGGCTGCTGGGCGTTCGCGCGGTGATCGCCGAGTCGTTTGAGCGGATTCACCGCTCCAACCTGATCGGCATGGGCGTCATCCCGTTGCAGTTCCCCGACGGCAAGTCCGCCGCGGATCTGGGTCTCGACGGCACCGAGGTGTTCGACATCACCGGCATCGAGGAGCTCAACGACGGCAAGACGCCGAAGACCGTGCACGTCAAGGCAAGCAAGGACGGCAAAAACGCAATCGAATTCGACGCGGTGGTGCGCATCGACACCCCCGGAGAGGCCGACTACTACCGTAACGGCGGCATCCTGCAGTACGTGCTGCGCAACATGCTCAAGTCGGGTTAACCCCAACCCGATCAGATCACCTGATGCCAAAGGTCAGCGAGGACCATCTGGCGGCTCGCCGCCGCCAGATCCTCGACGGCGCCCGCCGCTGCTTCGCCGAATACGGTTACGAGCAGGCCACCGTGCGCCGGCTGGAGAAGGCGATCGGGATGTCGCGCGGTGCGATCTTCCACCACTTCCGGGACAAGGACGCGCTGTTCTTCGCGCTGGCCCACGAGGACGCCGAGCGGATGGCCGACGTGGCTTCGCGCGCGGGACTCATCCAGGTGATGCGCGACATGCTGGCCACGCCCGACGAATTCGATTGGCTGGCAACCAGATTGGAGATCGCGCGCAAACTGCGCAACGATCCCGCGTTCAGCCAGGGCTGGGCGGAGCGTTCCGCCGAGCTGCGGGCGGCCACCACCGATCGACTGCGCCGGCAGATGGAGGCACACCGGGTCCGCGACGACGTGCCCGGCGACGTGCTGCAGTGCTATCTGGAATTGGTGCTCGACGGCCTGGTGGCCCGGTCGGCATCCGGCGAGGATCCGCAGCGGCTATCCGCGGTCCTCGATTTAGTGGAAAACTCGGTGCGCCGCAACGATTCTTGAGAAGCGATCGTAACGCCACTGCGAACAAGGGGACGGGATTTCGCAGTGACGCTACGCCCGCGCGGTTTTGGCGGTCCGGTTGGGGCCGCCGCGGCTGCGCATCGTGGTGCCCGACTCCCGCAGCAGGCTATGGATCGACCCATACGACCTACCGGTCGTGACGACCAGGCTGCGGATACTGGCGCCACCCTCGTAGGCGTGGCGCAGCTCGTCGAGCAACTGGTCGCGTGCCGTGGCCGACCTTTGCACTGTTCTCTTCATGGCTCCTCCGACGCCGGGACACGATGGCAAGCACCCAGAGTAGGAAGCCACTGTCGGCCGCGGGCGGCTTTCGCCAAAAACCGTCAACTCAGGCGAGCTCGATGAGATCGGAGTATTCGTCAGACCAGAAGTCCTCGGTGCCGTCGGGCAACAACACGACGCGCTGCGGCTCGAGGGCCTCGGCGGCGCCCGGGTCATGCGTTACCAAGACCACCGCCCCCTGATAGCTGCGCAGCGCGTCGAGCACCTGTTCGCGCGAGGCCGGATCGAGGTTGTTCGTCGGTTCGTCGAGCAACAGCACATTGGCGGTGGAAGCCACCAAACCGGCCAGTGCGAGCCGGGTCTTCTCACCGCCGGACAGCGTGCCCGCCGGCTGGTCGAGCTGGGGGCCGCTGAACATGAACGCTCCCAGCAGGCCGCGCAGATCCTGCTCGCCGGAATCCGGTGCGGCGTGCCGGATGTTCTCCCACACGGTCGCATCGTTGTCGAGGGTGTCGTGCTCCTGGGCGAAGTAGCCGATCCGCAGCCCGTGGCCGGGCTCGAGGCCTCCGGTATCGGGGGCCTCGGTGCCGGCCAGGATCCGCAGCAGGGTGGTCTTGCCGGCGCCGTTGAGGCCCAGCACCACCACCCGCGAGCCGCGGTCGATCGCCAGATCGACGCCGGTGAACACCTCCAGCGACCCGTAGGACTTGCTCAGCCCGGTGGCCACCAGCGGTGTGCGCCCGCACAGCGCCGGGTTCGGAAACTTGATGCGGGCCACCTTGTCGGCCACCCGCTCGTCGTCGAGCGCGGCCATCATCCGGTCGGCGCGACGCAACATGTTCTGTGCGGCAACGGCTTTGGTGGCTTTGGCGCCGAGCTTGGCGGCCTGCGAGCGCAGCGCGGTGGCCTTGCGTTCGGCGTTCGCGCGCTCCCGGCGGCGGCGCTGCTCGACGGTGGCCCGCGCGTCCAGGTACTTCTGCCAGCCCATGTTGTACACGTCGACCTCGCCGCGCACCGCGTCCAGGAACCAGACCCGGTTGACGACGTCGGCGAGCAAGTCAACGTTGTGGCTGATGATCACCAGCCCGCCGGTGTGCGCGCGCAGGAAGTCGCGCAGCCAGCCGATGGAATCCGCGTCCAGGTGGTTGGTCGGCTCGTCGAGGAGCAGCGTGGTCGACGAACCCGACATCCCCGCGCCGCCCTCGGACGCGGCGAACAGGATGCGGGCCAGTTCCACCCGGCGGCGCTGTCCGCCGGACAGGGTGCGCAGCTGCTGCGTCAGCACCCGTTCCGGCAGGCCGAGACTCGCGCAGATGCGGCTGGCTTCGCTTTCCGCGCCGTAGCCGCCCAGCGCGACGAAACGCTCCTCGAGCTGGCCGTAGCGGCGGATCGCGCGGTCGCGGGCGTCGTCGTCGGCGACCTCGGCCATCAGCGCCTGCTGCTTTTCCAGGTCGGTCAGCAACACGTCGAGCCCGCGGGCCGACAGGACCCGGTCGCGGGCCAGCACGTCGAGGTCACCCTCTTTGGGATCCTGTGGCAGATAACCGATTTCACCGACCCGGTTGATCGCGCCGGCATAGGGTTCGGTCTCCCCCGCCAGGATGCGCAGGGTGGTGGTCTTGCCGGCGCCGTTGCGGCCCACCAGCCCGATGCGGTCGCCGGGCTGCACGCGCAGGTCGGGACCGTCCGGTGAGAGCAGGATGCGCGCACCAGCGCGGACCTCGAGGTCCGTGGCCGTGATCACGATCGCTCTCCTTGTGGAAAAGACGCCTATTTGTCGTCGGTGAACACCGCTGGTCGTCGTTCTGCGCGCGCGGCAACCGCTTCTTCGAAGTTGGCGGTGAGCAGGCGGACGAATAGCTGTCCCAAGCCTTCGGCTTGCATGTGCCCTTCCAGGCTACCGGCGTCCAGTCCACTCCACAGCGTGCGCTTGGTCAACTCGATCCCCGGGCGGGAGAAGGCTGCTATCCGCGCGGCGATGGCGTAGCAGGTGTCCAGCAGCTGCTCGTCGGGCACCTGGTTGGACACCAGCCCGATGCGCTCGGCCTCCTCGGCGGTGATGTCGCGGCCGGTCAGCATGATCTCGAACGCGCGCGACGAGCCAATGGCCCGCGGCAGCAGGTAGGACAGGCCCAGCTCACTGGCGGTCAGGCCGTTGTTGATGCCGGCGGCGCGGAAATAGGCGCTCGTCGAGGCCACCCGGATGTCGGCGGCCAGCGCCAGGCACAGCCCACCGCCGATAGCGGGGCCGTTGACCGCGGCGATCACCGGCTGGTGCAGCCGGCGCAGCGCCAGGATGACCTCGTCGAGGATCTCCATGGAGCGCAGCGCATAGGTGGGGCGGGTCAGGCCCCCGACGTGGGGCACCGAGCCCGCGGACTTGTGATCGGCGCCGGAGGAAAAGCCCCGACCGGCGCCGGTCAGCACGACCACGCGCACCGAATTTTCGTAGGTGACCTTTTCCAGGGCCTCCTTGAGCGGCACCATGACGTCGAACGCCATCGAGTTCATCCGCTCGGGCCGGTTCAGGGTTATCAGCGCGACGCCGGGCCGCGGGTGGTCTACCAGTACCAAACTCACCCATGCAACCTAGCGCGTGGCCGACCGTGCTTCTGCGCGCAGCGCGGCGGGGTTATTCGCCCTGCCCGGCCTCGGCGGCGTCGACGTCGAACGCGCGGACCTGCGCGACCAGGTCCTCCAGGGCGGCCGGCGGCAGCGCGCCGGGCTGGTTGAACAGCAGTTTGCCCTTCTTGAAGGCCATCAGCGTGGGGATGGAGCGGATCTGGGCGGCCGCCGCCAGCTGTTGTTCGGCCTCGGTGTCGACCTTGGCGTGCACGATGTCGGGGTGCTTCTCCGAGGACGCCTGGAAAGTGGGACCGAACTGGCGGCACGGACCACACCAGGACGCCCAGAAGTCGACGAGCACGATGTCGTTGCCCTCGATGGTTTCGTTGAACTTCTCAGCGGTGAGATCAAGTGTTGTCACATTTGCCGTAACGCCCGGGGCCGACGCGATGTTCCCGGCGCGCGGCAGCGTGCCGCCCGCGGACCGCCGCTGGTTACGGTTGCGTACGTTTTCCCGCGTCCGACAGACTGTGCCTGACGATCCGCCGCCTCGAGGACCAGTGAGGGAATCGCGTTGGGCCACTACATCGCTAACGTCCGCGATATCGAATTCAACCTGTTCGAAGTTCTCGATGTCGGCGCCGTCCTGGGCACCGGCGGCTACAGCGATCTCGACGAGGACACGGTCAAAACGATCTTGGCCGAAGCCGCCCGCCTCGCCGAAGGCCCGGTGGCCGAATCCTTCGCGTTCGCCGACCGCAATCCGCCCGTGTTCGACCCGGCCGAGCACAAAATCACCGTGTCCGACGAGTTGGTCAAGACGGTGGCCGCGCTCAAGGAGGCCGGCTGGTGGCGGCTGGGCATGGCCGAGGAGATCGGCGGCATGCCCGCCCCACCACCGCTGGCGTGGGCGGTCAACGAAATGCTGATCTGCGCCAACCCTTCGGCGAATTTCTTTTGCCTGGGCCCGTTCATGTCTCAGGCGTTGTATCTGGAGGGCAACGAGCAGCAGCGGCGATGGGCCGCCGAAGGCGTGGAGCGGGGCTGGGCGGCCACCATGGTGCTCACCGAACCCGACGCGGGCTCCGACGTCGGCGCCGGGCGCGCCAAGGCCATCGAACAACCCGACGGCACTTGGCACATCGAGGGCGTCAAGCGGTTCATCTCCGGCGGCGACGTGGGTGACACCGCCGAGAACATCTTCCATCTGGTGCTGGCCCGCCCCGAGGGCGCCGGCCCGGGCACCAAGGGGCTCAGCCTGTTCTACGTGCCCAACTTCCTGTTCGACCCGGACACCTTCGAGCTCGGCCCGCGCAACGGCGTGTACGTCACCGGGGTGGAACACAAAATGGGCATCAAGTCCTCCCCCACGTGCGAATTGACCTTCGGCGCAACGGATGTGCCCGCGGTCGGGTATCTGGTCGGCGACGTGCACCGGGGTATCGCGCAGATGTTCACCGTGATCGAGCAGGCGCGCATGACGATCGGCGTCAAAGCCGCCGGCACGCTGTCCACGGGTTACCTGAACGCGCTGGCCTTCGCCAAGGAGCGGGTGCAGGGTGCGGATATGACGCAGATGTCGGACAAGACCGCGCCGCGGGTCACGATCATTCACCATCCCGACGTGCGTCGCAGCCTGATGACGCAGAAAGCGTACGCGGAGGGCCTGCGCGCGCTCTACATGTATGCCGCCGCCCATCAGGATGACGCTGTGGCCCAACGTGTTTCGGGTGCCGATCACGAAATGGCGCACCGGATCGACGATCTGCTGCTGCCGATCGTCAAAGGGGTGAGCTCGGAACGGGCGTACGAGGTGCTGACCGAATCGCTGCAGACGCTCGGCGGTTCGGGCTTCCTGCAGGACTATCCGCTCGAGCAGTACATCCGCGATTCCAAGATCGATTCGCTGTACGAGGGCACCACCGCCATCCAGGCGCTCGACTTCTTCTTCCGCAAGATCGTGCGCGACCGGGGCCAGGCGCTGCAGTTCCTGACGGGACAGATCACGGCGACCATCGACAACGTCGACGAGGCGCTCAAGCCGGTCGCGCAGCTGGTGCAGACCGCGTACGACGACGTGACCGCGATGACCGGCGCGCTGACGGGTTACCTGATGTC
>NZ_LZLU01000214.1:0-3212 GCF_001673415.1 Mycobacterium sp. 1165196.3
ACCCGATTTCACGCCGGTCATGTCCACCGATGCAGCCCCGGCCCGCAGCTGGATCAGCATGGTGGTGCTGTTCAAAGAGCAGTTGTTCCTGCCAGGCACCGTGTTGAGCCACCCGCTGGTTGGACCGCCGTTCGCCGACAGCCTGGTGCGCGGCTTCTTACTCGCCGCGGACCATCCCTACCGGAATGCCCTTTTCGAAGAGGAACGGCTTGGCGCACCGCGCGCCGTTCGTACTGCAGTCGAAATCATCGAAGGGGAAGCGGATTTACCTCTGACGCTGTCCTCGATCGCCGCACGCTGTCACGTAAGTGTTCGGTCACTACAGCAGGGATTCCGACAGCACCTGGGCACTTCTCCCATGGCGTATCTGCGTGAGGTTCGGCTGCGCCGAGCCCACCAGACGTTGCTTAGGTCCGACGCGTCCGCGGTTACTGTGGCTTCGGTTGCCTATCAGTGGGGTTTCAGCAACCTCGGGCGCTTCGCCGCCGCCCACGCTGCGCGGTACGGCGAGACACCGACCGAAACCTTGCGTCGCCCCGCTTCCAGCCCGGCCGCCAGTGTATTAACTCTGCGTCAATCGGCGGCATCCTCGGGCAGTCTCACTATCCGAGAAATGGAGGCCGACCATCGCCGCGGCGCCGTGAGTTGCTATGAGCATCCGGTCAGCCCCGACACCAATGCGACAGCGCATCAAGATGCTTCGATTGACCCTCAGCTTGCTCGAATCCTCCGCCCCCTGCTCTCAGCTCGGGCGGCAATGCCTCGGCCGCCGGCCGGTGATTGGCAGACCCGGCGGACCATCATCGAGCACGCTTTAGACCGGGCTTCGGCATTGCTCTCGCCCGTCAACGGGATCAAGGTTGACGGTTTCACTGCGACGGCCACTGATGGCACACAGCTGCCGTTGTTCCTTTACCGCCGTGCTGATACCGGTCCGTCTGGCAGCGCCGCACTTTTCTTGCATGGGGGCGGAATGATCATGGGTTGGCACCGAAGCTACGACATGCTGGTGAGGAACTACGTCGCCTCATCCGGCGTGCCGCTGCTGTCCGTGCATTATCGAGTTGCGCCCGAGCACCCATATCCCACTCCAGTCGAAGACTGCTACACCGCACTCCGCTGGCTCGCCACGCACGCAACAGATCTCGGCATCGACCCGGCACGCATCGCGGTGATGGGAGGCAGCGCGGGCGGGGGGCTTGCAGCGTCTGTAACTCTGCTGGCAAGGGATCGCGGCGGCCCGCCGCTGGCCCGTCAATTACTACTGGCTCCCATGCTCGACGATCGGACTGCGACGGTTGACGCACGCACCCAGCCGTTCTGCACGTGGGACTGCGACGACAACATCACCGGCTGGCGCGCGTTTCTCGGAGACATGGCCGGCAGCGACGATGTGTCACCATACGCCGCGCCTGGGCGCGCCGACGATCTGTCCGGTTTGCCGCCCGCCTACATCGATGTGGGTGCACTCGACATCTTTTGCGATGAGGACCTGACCTACGCGAAACGGCTTATGGCGGCGGGTATCCCGACAGAATTTCACCTTTATGCCGGCGCCCCCCACGGGTTTGAAATATTCGCACCGCAGACGGATGTAGCGCGGCGAGCCACGGATGACCGGATGCGTTGTCTCGCTCGCCTGTAGTCCCGCCTCAACAGACGGCAATGAGTTACCACTCCGCTCTCGTAACGGGAGGCCGATGTTTCGTGGCAGAAAGCCAAGACCTCAAAACATGGGAGGAGCGGGTCGATGCAGCGACGGGCGTTTGTAACCGGAGCGAACGGGGGAATCGGTGCAGCCATCTGCGACCGGTTGCGGGCCGACGGGATAAAGGTCCGTACGACAGACATGGTGGGCCCGGCCGACGTGGTGATGGACCTCCCGGTTGACCCTATTCCGCAGTGGGCCGTCGAAGACATCGACATCTGCGTGGCGGTGGCAGGGGTTGTTGACACCTTCGCCCCGGCGCACTCAATAGCGTTCGAGCAGTGGGATCGCGATATCGACGTCAATCTCACCGGCACCTTTCGCGTCATCCGGGCGTGCCTCCCCGGCATGCGGGAACGTCGCTTTGGCCGCGTAGTCGCGATTTCAAGCATGGCGGGCCGCATGGGTGCCTCCGGTAAGGTCGCCTACGCCGCCTCCAAGGCCGGTCTGCATGGGATGATGCGCACTATTGCCATTGAGAACTGTGAGCACGGGATAACCGCCAACCTGGTGTTGCCGGGCATGATCGCAACCCCCAAGATCATGACCTTGCCTCAGCGGGACCAAGAGCGAATCCGTGCCGCACTACCCAGCCAGCGATTCGGTCGCCCGGAGGAGGTGGCCGATCTGGTTGCCTTTCTTGCCGGTGACGGCGCGGGATACATTACGGCACAAGACATCGGTATCGACGGTGGCTTAGAGCTGAATACCTTGTTCGTCGGTCCAACCCAGTAGCCATCTCCATGCCGACATGGGCTTGGTGAGGTGTATAGGTGCAGCTATTGGTTTGCGCCATCGAGGCATTGGGCAAGTGCAACGGTTACGAGCGCGGGTAAGACGCATTTCGTCTAGGTGGCTGCGTGCGACGGCTAGTTCCTGTTCGGTCACCGCCCTAGCGTGAAACTTATGACCAATGCGGATAAACATCACAGCGGGCGATGGGTGAGCTCGGCACCTCTCACCTCCATCGTCGTTACGTCGGAGATTTGAAATGCCCGGCCAGACCGAATCTTTGGATGCCGCTGCACTCACACCGATCTTCTTCGCGGCAATCTATCTGTATGTCCGCGTGATTGTGGTGTGGATCGTCTGCCGCGCTGACCGCTACGCCGAGCGAGCCGCCGGCCCGACAAGAGACCCCCGATCGGCAACCCGGCCGGGCTCGTCACAGCTGCCGCCCAGAGCAGAGGACGCATGATCGCTCGTCAGGCGCCGTTCCATGCACTCGTACCCGCGTACAGGCCACCCAGGTTGGCAAGCCCAGTCGGCCGCGCCACCAGCGGCCTTGGGACGGGCATGGGTCGGGATATCACATGTTGTACCGAGGCGGCTCGATCATCGCCGCGCCGGTTGGCGCGCGCACATTGATCGGCAACGGTTAGGAGGAAATGATGGCAGGACAATTCGAAGGCAAAGTTGCACTCATTACCGGCGCGGCGCGTGGGCAAGGCCGCTCGCATGCGGTGCGGTTCGCCGAGGAAGGCGCTGAGATCATTGCTATCGA
>NZ_LZLU01000215.1:0-571 GCF_001673415.1 Mycobacterium sp. 1165196.3
GGGTCTGCCGTTGCCCACGCTGCTGGTCACCGCCACCGCGGCGACGGTGACCCGCTGGCGCGAGCTGCGCGGCCAGCACCCGCTCCCCGCCAAAGGTCAGCACCATCGCCGCGATGGTGAGCTCATGGCGCACGGCCAGCTCCGGCTCCGGCACCGGCGACGCGCCGGCGAGCAGCTCGCGTTCGAGCCGCAGCCCCGTGCCGCCGTCGGCGTGGGCGGCGCCGAGGTAATTCAGCAGCAGTTGCGGGGGCCGGAAGCCGGCGAGCCGCTCGGCGGTGTCGGCCCGCAGGTAGCGCAGCAACCCGTAGTCGAGTCCGTCGCCGGGGATGGAAGCCAGCTGCTCCCCCACCCTGCGCGGGTCGGTCGAGTCCAGCCTCACCGGGTAGATGGAGCTGAGCAGCCCGACGGTGTCGCTGGTGTCGATGGTGTGTGCGCCCGGGCCGTCCACCAAACCGTCTGCGCGGCCGTGTGTTTCGAGCGCCAGCAGCGGTGGCGGGGTGGGCTGGCCGCGCAGCTCGCGCCAGCGGGTCACCGTCGCCGCGGTGGCGGTGACCAGCAGCGCAACGGCGAC
>NZ_LZLU01000216.1:0-3330 GCF_001673415.1 Mycobacterium sp. 1165196.3
CTCCCACGGACAGAAGGTCCAGTCCGCGGGCAGCAACATGGCCAGCACCGACAGCGCCGTTGGGTCCAGCTGGGCCTAACCGCAACTTCAGGCGCGGCAGCACACCACCCGTCGGTGTGCTGCCGCGTCCTGCGGTTACCGTGCAGTTTGGCTTGAAGTATTAGGGACCGATTGGGGAAGTGATGGACCAACAGAGCACCCGCACCGACATCACTGTCAACGTCGACGGTTTCTGGATGCTCCAGGCGCTGCTGGACATCCGGCACGTCGCGCCCGAGCTGCGGTGCCGGCCATACGTGTCTACCGACTCGAACGACTGGCTCAACGAGCATCCCGGCATGACGGTGATGCGCGAGCAGGGCATCGTCGAGAACGACCAGGTGAACGAGCACGTGGCCGCGCGGATGCGAGTGCTCGCGGCGCCCGACCTCGAAGTGGTCGCCCTGTTGTCCCGAGGCAAGCTGGCCTACGGCGTCCTCGATGACGAGAACCAGCCCCCGGGCTCGCGCGACATCCCCGACAACGAATTCCGGGTGGTGCTGGCCCGTCGCGGACAGCACTGGGTGTCGGCGGTCCGGGTGGGCGGTGAGATCACCGTCGACGACGTCGCCGTCGCGGACAGCGCCTCGATCGCGTCCCTGGTGATCGACGCGCTCGAGTCCATCCACCACGCCGAGCCCGCAGCGATCAACGCGGTCAACGTGCCGCTGGAGGAAATGCTGGAAGCGACCAAGTCGTGGCAGGAGTCCGGCTTCAACGTGTTCTCCGGGGGAGACCTGCGCCGGATGGGCATCAGCGCCGCCACCGTGGCCGCGCTGGGTCAGGCGCTGTCCGACCCCGCCGCCGAGGTCGCGGTGTACGCCCGCCAGTACCAGGACGACGCCAAGGGCCCCAGCGCGTCGGTGCTGTCACTCAAAGACGGCTCCGGCGGACGCATCGCGCTGTATCAGCAGGCCCGCACCGCGGGTTCGGGCGAGGCGTGGCTGGCCATTTGTCCGGCGACCCCGCAGCTCGTGCAGGTCGGCGTCAAGACTGTGCTCGACACACTTCCCTACGGCGAGTGGAAAACGCACAGCCGGGTCTGACATTCCCGCGAAACACAGAGTTCACCAATGTCTTTGCACTCAACATGCGGTTGAGCTGCGAACACGGCATACTTCTCTCAAAGACATCAGCAAATCTCAAACGGGTGTCAACGACAACTCTTAATCGCAAGGCGAGGCAGATGGAATTCCACTTAGTCGGAATGGACTTGGCGGGGGGCGCCAGCACCTCGACGGGTACACCGGCGCAGGCCCGCGCGCGACTGGCGGCACGGGCTCACACATTCATCACGATAGGGAGTGCAGGGCGATGACTGCGGTAGTTGAAGTACCACAGCCTGACGTAGAAGGAATCTCGCAGCCTCAGGCAGTCGTCGTCGGCGTGATGGCCGGCGCGGGTGTCCAGATCGGCGTCCTGCTCGACGCCAACGCCCCCGTCTCGGTGATGACGGAACCGTTGCTGAAGGTGGTCAACAGCCGGCTCCGCGAACTCGGCGAGACCCCGCTGGAGGCCTCCGGCCGGGGCCGCTGGGCACTGTGCCTGGTGGACGGTTCGCCGCTGCGGGCCACCCAATCGCTGAGCGAGCAGGACGTCTACGACGGCGACCGGTTGTGGATCCGGTTCATCCCGGACACCGAGCACCGCTCGCAGGTCATCGAGCACATCTCCACCGCCGTCGCGGCGGATCTCAGCAAGCGCTTCGCCGCCATCGACCCGGTCGTGGCGGTGCAGGTCGGCGCGACGATGGTGGCCGTCGGAGTGACGACCGCCGCCGGCCTACTCGGCTGGTGGCGCTGGCACCACAACTCGTGGCTGCCGACCGTCTACGCGGGCGTGATCGGCGCAGTTGTGCTCGGCGTCTCGCTGATGCTGCTGATGCGGGCGACCACGCAGCAGGAACGGCGCGTCGGCGACACCATGCTGCTGAGCAGCCTCGCCCCCATCTCGATCGCGGCGGCGGCCGCGCCGCCCGGCGGCGTCGGATCCCCGCACGCGGTGCTGGGTTTCGGCGTCCTCACCATCGCCGCGATACTGGCGCTGCGCTTCACCGGGCGCCGGCTGGCGATCTACACGGCGATCGTCACGGTCAGCCTGATCGCGGCGGTGGCCGCGCTGGCGCGCATGGTCGCGATGACCAGCGCCGTGACGCTGTTCACCTGCGTCGTGCTGGTGTCCGTCATGATCTACCAGAGCGCGCCGGCCATCTCGCGCCGGCTGGCCGGCATCCGGTTGCCCGTCTTCCCGTCGGCCACCAGCCGGTGGGTGTTCGAGGCCCGACCCGACCTGCCCACCACCGTGGTGCGCTCCGACGGCGGTCCTCCGGTGCTGGAGGGGCCCGCCTCGGTCCGCGACGTGCTGACCCAGGCCGAACGCGCCCGGTCCTTCCTGTCGGGTTTGCTGATCGGGCTCGGCGTGCTGATGATCGTCTCGCTGACCGCGCTGTCGGATCCGCACACCGGACAACGCTGGCTGCCCGTCCTGCTGGCCGGCTTCAGCGCGGGCTTCCTGATGCTGCGCGGCCGCTCGTACGTCGACCGCTGGCAGGCGATCACCCTGGCCGGAACGGCCGTGCTGATCGTCGGTGCGGTGGTGTTGCGTTACGCGCTGGTGCTGCAGTCGCCGCTGGCGGTGTCGATCAGCGCGGCGATCCTGGTGTTGCTGCCGGCCGCGGGACTGACATCGGCGGCCGTAGTGCCGAACACCGTCTACAGCCCGCTATTCCGCAAATTCGTGGAATGGATTGAATACCTCTGCCTGATGCCAATTTTCCCGCTGGCATTGTGGTTGATGAATGTCTATGCAGCTATCCGCTATCGCTAACGGCAAGGTGTGGCGTGGTCGCGCGTGCGCCGCGACCCTCGCCGCCGCGCTGCTCGCCTCGGGCGCGTTGGCCGGTCTGCCTCCGGCGTACGCGATTTCGCCCCCGACGATCGACGCGGGCGCGGTGCCGCCGGACGGTCCGCCGGGACCGGGGGCGCCGATGAAGCAGAACTCGTACTGCACCGAGGTCGGTGTGCTGCCGGGGACCGACTTCCGGCTGCAACCCAAGTACATGGACATGCTGAACCTGCAGGAGGCGTGGCAGTTCGGTCGTGGTGCCGGCGTGAAGGTGGCCGTCATCGACACCGGCGTGACGCCGCACCCGCGGTTTCCGCACCTGATCGCCGGCGGTGACTACATCATGGCCGGCGACGGCCTGTCCGACTGCGACGCGCACGGCACCATCGTGGCCTCGATGATCGGTGCGGCCTCGGCCAACGGTGCCGGGGTGCCGCCGGCGGCGCC
>NZ_LZLU01000217.1:0-753 GCF_001673415.1 Mycobacterium sp. 1165196.3
GGCTTCGGGGACGGGTTCGGGGAGTTCGACCTCGGAGATGGTGCGCCGCGGCGCGTCGCGGGGAACGGCCGCGTCGTCGCCTACCGCGGGCAGACCGGTGGTGTCGAGCCGATCGGCCGTCGTGGTCTGGCTGAAGGTGATGCCCGAGGACGCGGTGTAGCCGCCGGAGCGGTCGATCGCGCCGGGCTCGGTGCGGGTGGAGAAGCTGATCCGGCGCCGGCGGTACCGCAGCAGGCCTGCCACCAGTGCGGTGATGACGAGCAGGGCAGCGACGACCGCGATGGCGATCCAAAGACCTTGGGACACGCTGACATTGTTTCAAGTCGCCCGGTGTGCGTCGGTCACCGGGCCTTACTCGACCGCGCCCACCAGCTGGTCCACCTGCTGGCCGCGCATCCGCTGGGAGATGACGGCGGTGATGCCGTCGCCCTGCATGGTCACGCCGTAGAGCGCGTCCGCGACCTCCATCGTCGGCTTCTGGTGCGTGATGATGATCAGCTGAGAGCGCGCCCGCAGCAGCTCGAACAGCGAGATGAGCCGCCGCAGGTTGGTGTCGTCGAGGGCGGCCTCCACCTCGTCCATGATGTAGAACGGCGACGGGCGGGCCCGGAAGATCGCCACCAGCATGGCCACCGCCGTCAGCGCCTTCTCGCCGCCGGACAGCAGCGAAAGCCGGGTGACCTTCTTGCCCGGCGGCCGGGCCTCGACCTCGATGCCGGTGGTGAGCATGTCGTTGGGGTCGGTCAGCCGCAG
>NZ_LZLU01000218.1:0-5030 GCF_001673415.1 Mycobacterium sp. 1165196.3
ACGCTGGCCGACCACTTCTTTCAGATGGAAGCCATGGGACGGGCGGAGGACCCGTTCCTGGAGGGGTACACGTCACTGGGCTTTCTGGCCGGACAGACGACGACAATCGAGCTGAGCCTGTTGGTCACCGGCGTCACCTACCGTTATCCGGGTTTGCTGGCCAAGGCCGTCACGACGCTGGACGTCTTGTCGCAGGGCCGGTCGATGTTGGGACTCGGCGCGGCCTGGTACGACCGGGAACACGCCGCCCTGGGTTTTCCGTATCCGCCGGTGAGCCAACGCTTCGAGATGCTCGAGGAGACACTGCAGATCTGCCGGCAGATGTGGAGCGACAACGACGGCCCGTACCAAGGCAAGCACTATCAGCTGGCCGAGACAATCTGTGCGCCCCAACCGATTCGGCGTCCCCCGGTGCTGATCGGCGGGGACGGTGAAAAAAAGACGTTGCGTCTGGTCGCGCAATACGCCGACATCTGGAATTCCACGGTGACCGAGGTCGACGCGATCAAGCACAAGATCGAGGTGCTCAACCGTCATTGCGAGGCGGTCGGCCGCGACCCCGGCGAGATCCGCAAGACGGTCGGCTACTTCGTCAATCCGTTCGAGGACCTGGACGGGTATTTCCGGACCGTCGAGGGCTACGCCGGACTCGGCGTCGAGCTGGTCAATGCCGGTCCGTTCCCCGGTAATCCGGATCCGGTCGGCTTCGTTCGACGCCTGGGCGACGAAGTGATTCCCCGGCTCGCCGAAATCGGTTGACCCGGTTGGTGATCGGTTAACCGGGATAGCGCGAGTAACAGGCGTCCGCGTTGCCCGTCACGCCGCCGCGGAACGCAGCGATCCGGGTGAATCCGGCCGGCACACTGGTGCCGTCCGCGTCGCTGGCGACCAGATGGTTGGTGAGCAGGCCGGCGACGGCCTCATCGAGATCGCCTGCGGTCAGCAACAATTGGTTGTGCGAGGGCAGGTCGATCGGCTCGGCCATCTTGCGGTGCACCACACCGGTCAGGCACGCGGTGCGCAGCGCGGTCCACGGGCTCTGCATCGGCAGGCCACGTTCATGCTGCACGGCCAGCGCGTATCTCGACATCACCACCGACAGCGCGGTGTCGTCGCCCTGCGGCAGGGTCTGTTGCTTCTCGTCGGCGAGCGTGCCCATGGCGGCGAGGCCAGGCAGGTCGACCACGATGGTGTTGGTGCCCGGGCAGTAGGACGCCGGCGGGGTGGCCTTGGCGTCCGGGCAGTCGGCCGGCTGGTAGGACAGCGCCGGCGGGCTGGCCGGGGCGAAGATCTTTCCCAGCAGCTCCATGAGATTCGACAAGGTGTCCTGGTTGATGGGCACCTCGCCGGTTTCGGGTGCGCCGGTGCTGGAGTCGACCCGCAGGGCGTTCGGCAGGTCGCCGCGGCGCTTCTCGATCTCCTTGCGGTTGATCGCCGCACAGGCCGAGGCGCCGTTGAGGAATCCCATTTGAAAGGCGCTGATCCGGTCCAGGGCCGACCCGTGGGCGTCGTCGTTCTCGGTCTCGCTGTCCATGACGGGGTCCCGCGTGGTGATGATCCCGGCCAGCACGTGGTCGAGCCCGTCGGCGGTGCTCAGCGTGAAGCGCGGCGACTTGCCGTCGGCGACCCAGTACAGATAGACGCCCGCGAAGCAGTCGGCCTGCTGCTCGCGGACGATGGTCGCGTCGCGTCTGGTCACCAGCTTCGCCATCTGTTGCAGCGCGTGCCCGAATTCGTGTGCCAGCACGCCGGTGACGGACATGTCACCGAAATACTTCTGCGCCATGGGCATGAATACGCCGCGGTCCCAGGCGATCAGGTTGCACTTGCCGGTGTAGAAGGCGTTGACGAGCTTGTAGGTGTCGTTGTGGCACACGATCGGGCTGCTGGGATCGGTGGAGTTGTAGGACACCATCTTGCTGAGCGGAACGAACTTGCCCTGCAGCGATTGGTCATACACCGACTTCCAGTAGTCCTCGATGTCGTTGACCGACAGCAGTGCGAGTGTGTCGATGGGGCCGTTGTCGGTGTTGAGCACCTTGCCGGTGGGACTGGGCGCGTTCGAACGGATCCCGCTGGGTCCGTTGGTCGCGGGCAGCCCCCCGACCAGAAACGGATCGTTGAGCATCGACAGCGCGCGTCCGTCGACGAAGGTCGTGCAGCCGGCCACCAGGAGTGCCGCCGCCGCCCACACGAGGGCCGACCTGAGCGCATGGCTTTTCATGACCAACCTCATCCCGACCGGCTACGACGCAGCATCAAGGAAACTCATCCTAGAGGCATCGACCATAACGGGCAGCAGGAATCGGGCGACCCAGCAAACGTCGACACGAACGCGGCAACCGATGCCGCTAGCGTTCCAGCGCCCGTGCGCAGTGGTCGAGGATGGCGCGGAAGGTCCAGCGGAACAGCGGCGACGTGACCGCCTCGGTCACCTTGCCGCCCCCGCTGGCCGGAACCGTGTAGGCGGTCTCCCAGTCGACGTGCGCGCCGTCGCCCGACGAAGTGATCGTCACGGTCCCGCCCTCGTGATTCGAGGCGGGTATCGAGCGGACGACGAGGTAGGAGTAGTTGTGCGGCGGCTCGTAGGCGGTGATCCGTTCGCGCAACCACACGCCCAGCCCCGTCACTTCGCGCACTGCCCCCACGCCTGGGCCCGACGAGCCGTCGGCCCAGCCGGCCCTGAGCAGCAACGGAGCGGTGGTCAGGTTGGCCGGGTCGGTCAGCCAATCGAAGACGCGTTGCGGCGCCGCCGCGACGGTGCGCTCTACGTGAATCTGGACCATGCGCTCCCCTGCCCTGCGATGCCGACGGGTGTCACCGACATGCTAAACGGTGGGCGGTCGCGGTTCAGGGCACCCGGGTGCGGTGCCTCTTGTTGTGCGGCGGCACGCCATTGACCCCGCCGATGGATTCCGCGTAGCTGCCGACGACGAACCCGACGCCAGAACCCATGACCGCCAACGCTTCCCGGTTGATGTTGTCGACGGTGTCACGAGGGCTCTGGAAGTTGGGATCGAACGCCACGCCGGCCTGACCACCCCATAACCGGGCCTGCACGGGGCTTTTCGGCTGCGAGGCGCCGGTGGTCATGCCGCCGACCGGCACGCCGGCCACCATGAACGGGTGGTAGTCGGCCCTGGTATCGAACGGCAGGTCGGCGGGACGCTTGCCGGCGAGGTTCAGATAACCGGCCAGCATGCGTTCGATGCCGGCCGATCCCTCGGGCACGTCCGCGGCCGAGACGTTGGGTGAGGGCGGGCCGGACTGATCGCCGTCGTCGGTGAAGAATCCCGCGTTCGGCGACCCCAGCATGGTGAAGTTCAGGTAGAGCGCGATGTCGTTGAGTTGGTCGCGGTCCATGCCGAACACGTAGTCCATGACGCCGTTGCGGCCGTCCTCGTCGGCTCCCCAGAACACGAACCGCACCGCGTTGGTGACCGGGGCGAGCGGGCCCAGTTGCAGCGCCGTCTCCAAAACGGCGGCCACCCCGGAGCCGTCGTCGTTGATCCCGGGCCCGGCGCGGGAGCCGTCCAGGTGGGCTCCGACCACGACGACGTCGTGGGCCGACCCGGTCTTGGTCTGCGCCACGACGTTTCGCGAAGTGATGTTGACGTTCTGCGCATCCAGCACCAGGCGTACCGGTGCCGTGGAGCCGGACAGCGCGGCGGCGCCGTAGGCGCCCAATACGGCGACCGGCACGGTCAGCTGCTTGAAGTAGCCGGGGGTGAACAGGGTGGGCGGCGCGCCGCGCCCGGTGGGTGAACTGAGCACGATCAGCGCGCTGGCGCCCTTGGCCACCGCGCTGTTCTGTTTGTCGACCACCGAACAGTGCGCGTCGTCGACGACGGCGATCGCCCCTTTGGGCAGGGGCGACGGGTAATCGGTGGCCGCGCAGCCCGAGGGCTGGGCCGGCCGGACCGGCTGGCCGGTCAGTCCGCCGGGCGGCGTTTGGACCAGCAGCGAGGCCTGGTCGACCGAATAGGTACGACCCGCAACGGTCAGCGCCGGCTTACCCAACGACACGGTGTAGAGCCGGTCGAACTGCGGCGTCTGTACGTCGAAACCCTTGTCTCGCAGTGTCTTAGCCACGTAGTCCACGGTGGCGTTGAAGCCGGGTGTGCCGTCTGCGCGGTTGCCGCCGTTGGCGTTGGCGATGTTCTGCAGGGCGCGCAGATGGGTCAGCAGGCCCTCGACGTTCACCCGTTTGGCCAAGCTGTGCGCTAGGTCCGGGGTGGCCGTCGGCTGCCCCGGCCGGGTGTCCGAACACCCGGCCGCCAGCGCGGCGAGCAGCAGCAGCGTCGCGACCAGCCGGGACATCATGACTTGGCGAGCACGTGCCGGACCCGGTCCGCCATGGCGGGGACGCCGTTGTGCCCGCCGAGGTCCTGCGCGTACAGACCCATCGCGTAGGCCACCCCACCGCCGTTGATTCCCAGTGCGGTGCGGTCGATGTGGTCGAGGGTGTCGGTCTTCTGGTGGTAGTTGGGGTCGAACGGTTGATCGGCGGCGCCGCCCCACAATTTGGCCTGGTCGGCGGACATCTTCCCCTCCGCCCCCGAGAACAGGCCGCCGGCGGGGACGCCCGCCAGGGTGAACCCGTCGTAGTCCGACCGGCCGTCGAACGAGGTGTCCTGCGCGGTCTTGCCGGCCGACTTCAGGTAGGCGACCAGCGTGCGCTCGATACCGGCCGAGCCCTCCGGCACCACCGGCTGGCCGCGCGCGTCCGCGGGCAGCGATTGGTCGCCGTCGTAGGTGAAATAACCGGGGTTCGGCGATGCGAGCATGTCGAAATTGAGGTACAGCGCAAGGTTTTTCAGCGCCGTCAGGTCCAGCGACTCGACGTAGTTGCGCGACCCGATCAGTCCGAGTTCCTCGGCACCCCAGAAGCCGAACCGCAGCGCGTTGCGCACCGGTGGTGAATTCCCCAGTCGCACAGCGGTTTCCAGCACCGCGGCCACGCCCGATCCGTTGTCGTTGATGCCCGGCCCGTCGGGAACGCTGTCCAAGTGGGCCCCGGCCATCACCAC
>NZ_LZLU01000219.1:0-45775 GCF_001673415.1 Mycobacterium sp. 1165196.3
CGCCGAACCCGACGTGTTGCTGCTCGACGAACCGCTGGCCGGGCTCGACGTCGCCGCGGCGGCCGCGATCCGGGCCGTGCTGCGCAGGGTGATCACCCGCACCGGCTGTGCGGCGGTCCTGGTCACCCACGACCTGCTGGACGTGTTCACCCTGGCCGATCGCGTCCTGGTGCTGGAGTCGGGCACAATCGCCGAAATCGGGCCGGTGCCAGACGTTCTCACCGCACCACGCAGTCATTTCGCGGCCCGGATCGCGGGCATCAACCTGGTGAACGGAACCGTCGGCCGGGACGGCTCGCTGCGCGCGGACTCCGGTGTCCGCTGGTATGCGGCCCCTGCACAGGGCGGCGAAGCCTTTTCGCCCGAGCAGCATGCGATCGCGGTGTTTTCGCCGACGGCGGTGGCCGTCTACCGCGATCGGCCGCACGGCAGCCCCCGCAACACCGTCGAGGTCACCGTCGCGGAGCTGGATGTCCGCGGCCCCGCGGTCTTGGTGCGCGGTACTCAGCAACCCGACGGCGCCCCGGGCCTGGCCGCGGAGATCACCGTCGACGCCGCTTCGGAGCTGCAGTTGGCGCCCGGCGACCGGGTGTGGTTCTCCGTCAAGGCGCACGAAGTGGCGCTGCATCCCGCCGCCCGGTGACGGCGCCGCGCGGGGCCGCGCCGCCCGACGAAGGTTGCACATTGGCAACATCGGTAAATCCGCGCAGCATTCGTCGCAATGCATCCTTGCGTCACAGCGGTAACACGGTAGGTTCGTCGCCATGGAGCAGGTGGATCCGACCTCGACCCGTCGCAAAGGATTGTGGACGACCCTGGCAATCACCACGGTGACCGGCGCCAGCGCCGTCGCCATCGCGTTGCCGGCAACCTCGAACGCCGATCCCGAGGTGCCGACCCCGGTCCCGCCAACCACGGCCACGGCCCCACCCGGCGCCCCGGCGCCCACGGTGCCGCCGGCCGCCCAGGCGCCGAACGGGCAACCGGCACCCGGCGATCCCAACGCCGCCCCGCCGCCGCCGATCAACCCGAACGGCGCACCGCCGCCGCCCGTCGACCCGAACGCCCCGCCGCCACCGCCGGCCGATCCGAACGCCGGGCGGATCACCAACGCGGTCGGGGGATTCAGCTACGTCCTGCCCGGCGGCTGGGTGGAGTCGGACGCGTCGCACCTCGACTACGGCTCGGCGCTGCTGAGCAAGGTCACCGGCCCGCCGCCGGCGCCCGACCAGCCACCGGCCGTCGCCAATGACACCCGCATCGTGATGGGCCGCCTGGACCAAAAGCTCTACGCGAGCGCGGAAGCCAACAACGCCAAGGCCGCCGTGCGGCTGGGCTCGGACATGGGCGAGTTCTTCATGCCCTATCCCGGCACCCGGATCAACCAGGACGCCACGCCGCTCACCGGGAGCAACGGCAGCACCGGCAGCGCGTCGTATTACGAAGTGAAGTTCAGCGACGCGTCCAAGCCCAACGGCCAGATCTGGACCGGGGTCATCGGCGCGGCCAACGGCGGGACCGCCCAACGCTGGTTCGTGGTGTGGCTCGGAACCTCGAACGACCCGGTGGACCGGGGCGCGGCCAAGGCGCTCACCGAGTCGATCCAGGCGTGGACACCGCCGGCGGCACCGGCGCCGGCTCCGGGAACCCCCGCGGCGCCGGGCGCCCCGGCTGCGCCCGCACCGGCACCCGGGGCAGTGCCACCGGCCGCCCCGGCGGCGCCGGCCGCCCCTGGTGCCCCAGCGCCGGCTCCCGCGGCCCCCGCGGCGCCCGGAGCACCGGCGCAGGCTCCGGGTGGGGCGCCCGCCTCCGAGGTGAGCCCGCCCCCCACGCCGACACCGCAGCAGACCCTGTCGGCCTGACAGCTCCGCCGACCGGTTCGGCCGCGACGGAAAACCGACTGGTCAACCGTCTCCGATTCGGCACTCATTTCGTGACCCAAACTGGGTATACCGGAATGACGCCCAGCAAATAGCTGGGCTTTGCCAGCGATTGCAAGGAGACTTTCATGACTGTCATGGCAGCAACCGAATTTCTTGCCCGCTCCACCACTTTGACCAGCGTCGGCTGGATCGGCTACATCATCATCGGCGGTCTCGCCGGAGCGCTCGCCAGCAGGATCATCCGGGGCAGCGGGGCCGGCATCCTGATGGACATCGTCATCGGCATCGTCGGCGCCCTGATTGGTGGGTTCATCCTGAGCTTCTTCGTCAACACCGCGGGCGGCGGGATCATCTTCACCTTCTTCACCGCGCTGCTCGGCGCCGTGCTCCTGCTCTGGGTCGTCGGCTTGGTGCGACACAGGACGTAGGGCTTAACCCGTTGCGGCCGTGGTGGTTAGCGGCATGATGGATTGATGCCTCCACCGGTGACCACCACGGCAATGCGCGCCTGGCGCGTACGTCGACCCGGGCCGATGAACACCGGCCCGCTGGAGCAAGTCACCACCGAGATACCGCGCCCCGGACCGTCCGAACTGCTGGTGGCCGTGCGCGCCTGCGGCGTCTGCCGCACCGACCTGCATGTCACCGAGGGCGACCTGCCGGTGCACCGCGACCGGGTCACTCCCGGCCATGAGGTGGTCGGTGAAGTCATCGAGATGGGCGCCGAGGCCGCCGGCGAATTCCGGGTGGGGGATCGGGTCGGCATCGCCTGGTTGCGCCACACCTGCGGCGTCTGCAAATACTGTCGTCGCGGCGACGAGAACCTGTGCCCCCAGTCCCGCTACACCGGTTGGGACGCCGACGGCGGCTACGCCGAATTCGCCACCGTCCCGGCGGCATTCGCGCACCCACTGCCGAGCGGCTACAGCGACAGCGAGCTGGCGCCGCTGCTGTGCGCGGGCATCATCGGCTACCGCTCGTTGTTGCGCGCCGAGCTGCCACCCGGCGGCCGCCTGGGCCTCTACGGCTTCGGCGGCAGCGCGCACATCACCGCGCAGGTGGCGTTGGCGCAAGGCGCCGAGGTGCACGTGATGACCCGCGGAGCCCCGGCGCAGGAACTGGCGTTGCAGCTCGGCGCCGCGTCGGCTCAGGGCGCGGCCGATCCACCGCCGGTGCCGCTGGACGCCGCGATCCTGTTTGCCCCGGTGGGGGATCTGGTGCTGCCCGCGCTTGAGGCGCTGGACCGCGGCGGGACCCTGGCCATCGCCGGGATCCACCTGTCCGATATCCCGACCCTGAACTACCAGCGCCACCTGTTCCAGGAACGCCAGGTCCGATCGGTCACGTCCAACACCCGGGCCGACGCGCGGGCCTTCCTCGACTTCGCGAGCAAACACCACATCGAGGTGACGACGCCGGAATATCCGCTGGGACAGGCCGATCGGGCGCTGGCGGATCTGAGCGCCGGGCGCATCGCCGGTGCGGCGGTGCTGCTGGTGTGAACCCGGTCAGGCGGACAGGTGCCACACCAGTGCGGCCGCCAGCGCGCCAAGGCCGTTCAATGACCAGTGCAACGCGATCGGCGCGATCAGGCTGCCGCTGCGCCGGCGCAGCCAGCTGAAGACGAACCCGGCCGCCCCGGTGGCCAGCACCGCGCCGGTCACCCCCGCCGCCATCCCCACGATCCCGCCGCCGAACAGCCGGGTGAAGCCGACGTTGCTGCTGGTCAACCCGAACGACGTCGCGACGTGCCACAGCCCGAACAACAGCGAGCCGGCCAGCGCGACGCCGCGAAAGCCCCAGGCCCTGTTGAGCGTTCCGTGCAGCACGCCGCGGAAGGCCAGTTCCTCGGGAATCACGGTCTGCAGCGGGATGATGACCATCGAGGCGATCAGCGCCCCGGAGATGGTGGCGTAGCGGTTGTTCATGAACATCGGCCGGGTGGCCGGCAGCAGGACGCCCACCGCGATCACCGCGGCCACGACGACCACGGCGGCCACCGCGTAACCCAGGCCGGGCTTCCAGTGCTCGCGGCCCAGACCCAGGTCCGCCCAGCCCAGGCCGCGCCACCGCATCAGGACCACCAGGCCGACGGCCGCGGCGGGCACGGTCGCGATGCTCGCCCACGGCGTGGTGAAGTGCGCGATCAGGTTGGTCAGCACCAGCACCGCGACGACGACGGCGATGTCGAGGTGGATCCGGAATCGGTGCGGCGCCGCCAGCGGGGACACCAGGGGCTCGATGCGGGCGGTCCCGGTGGCGTCAGGCATCCGACCAGTTTACCGGCGCCGGTCCCGCCTCGACGTTCGACGAGGTGGCCGTCACGGTCGCGGTGGCGCCGAAACGCGGTGTCAGTCCTGGTCGCTCGGCGACCAGGTCCAGCCGGAGATCTTCGGGTCGTCCTCGCCGTGTTCGCGGGTGTACATCCGCGCGGCCAGGCGGGCGTCGACCATGCGCTGGCGCAGCATGGCGGCGCGACTGGCCAGCCCGTCCACCCGGTCGATCACGTCGATGACCAGGTGGAAGCGGTCCAGGTCGTTGAGCATCACCATGTCGAAGGGCGTGGTCGTGGTGCCGCGCTCCTTGAAGCCGCGCACGTGCAGGTGGGCGTGGTTGGTGCGGCTATAGGTGAGCCGGTGGATCAGCCAGGGATAGCCGTGGTAGGCGAAGATCACCGGCTTGTCCCGGGTGAACAGCGCGTCGAACTCGCGGTCCGGCAGGCCGTGTGGGTGCTCGGAGTCCGGCTGCAGCCGCATCAGGTCGACGATGTTGATCACCCGCACCCCCAGGTCCGGCAGCTCGCGGCGCAGGATGTCGGCGGCGGCCAGCGTCTCGAGCGTGGGGATGTCGCCCGCGCAGGCCAGCACCACGTCGGGTTCGTCGGTGGCGGTGCTCGCCCAGTCCCAGATGCCCAGGCCGCGGGTGCAGTGCGCGATGGCTTCGTCCATGCCGAGGTAGGCCAGCGCGGGCTGCTTGCCGGCCACGATGACGTTGATGTAGTCGCGGCTGCGCAGGCAGTGGTCGGCCACCGAGAGCAGCGTGTTGCCGTCCGGCGGCAGGTAGACGCGGGTCAGCTCGGGACGTTTGTTGGCGACGAGGTCGATGAACCCCGGGTCCTGATGGGACGCGCCGTTGTGGTCCTGGCGCCAGACGTGCGAGCTCAGCAGGTAGTTGAGCGACGCGATGGGGCGGCGCCACGGCAGTTCCCGGCTGGTGGCAAGCCATTTTGCGTGCTGGTTGAGCATCGAGTCGACGATGTGCACGAACGCCTCGTAGCAGTTGAACAGCCCGTGCCGGCCGGTCAGCAGGTAGCCCTCCAGCCAGCCCTGGCACAGGTGCTCGGAGAGCACCTCCATCACCCGGCCGTCGGGGGCGAGGTGTTCGTCGTCGGGCTCAACCTCCGAGAGCCACACCTTGTCGGTCGAGCCGTAGACGGCGTCGAGCCGATTCGACGCCGTCTCGTCGGGCCCCATCAGCCGGAACCGATCCCGGTTGCGGGCGATCACGTCGCGCAGGAACGTGCCCAGCACCCGGGTGGCCTCGTGCGTGGCGGCCGCCGGCCGCTCGACGGCCACGGCGTAGTCGCGGAAGTCCGGCAGGTCCAGGTCGTGCAGCAGCAGGCCGCCGTTGGCGTGCGGGTTGGCGCTCATCCGCCGATCGCCGGTGGGCGCCAGGACCCGCAATTCCTCACGTAGCCTGCCGTTTTCGTCGAACAGCTGCTCGGGGGCGTAGCTGCGCAGCCACTCCTCGAGCTGGGCGCGGTGTTCGGGATTGTCGTGCGTCTCGGACAACGGCACCTGATGCGAGCGCCAGGTGCCCTCCACCTTCTTGCCGTCCACCACCTTGGGTCCGGTCCAGCCCTTGGGCGTGCGCAGCACGATCATCGGCCACACCGGCCGCTCGACCTCGCCGCCGCCGCGGGCCGCGCTCTGGATGGCCGCGATGTCGTCGAACGCGTCGTCGAGCGCCGCGGCCAGTTGCTGGTGCACGTCGGCCGGGTCGTCCCCGGCAACCGTGATCGGCCGGTAGCCGTAGCCGCGCAGCAGCGCTTCCAGCTCGTCGTGGGGGATGCGGGCCAGCACCGTCGGGTTGGCGATCTTGTAGCCGTTGAGCGCCAGGATGGGCAGCACCGCGCCGTCGGTCACCGGGTTGAGGAATTTGTTGGAGTGCCAGCTGGCGGCCAGCGGCCCGGTTTCGGCCTCGCCGTCGCCGACCACGCAGGCCACCACCAGATACGGATTGTCCAGCGCGGCGCCGTAGGCGTGCACGAGCGCGTAGCCCAGCTCACCGCCCTCGTGGATGGAGCCCGGCGTCTGCGCGGCGACGTGGCTGGGGATGCCGCCGGGGAAGGAGAACTGCCGGAACAGCTTGCGCAGGCCCTCGGTGTCCTCCTCGATGCCGGTGTACACCTCGCTGTAGGTGCCCTCCAGGTAGGCGTTGGCGACCAGCCCGGGGCCGCCGTGGCCCGGGCCGGTCACGTAGATGACGTCGGCGTCGCGGTTGCGGATGATCCGGTTCAAGTGCGCGTAGACGAGGTTGAGCCCGGGCGTGGTGCCCCAGTGCCCCAGCAGGCGCGGTTTGACGTGTTCGGTGGACAGCGGCTCGGTGAGCAGCGGGTTGTCGAGGAGGTAGATCTGCCCCACCGAGAGATAATTGGCGGCGCGCCAGTATTTGTCGATGAGAGCGAGTTCGTCGTCGGAGAGCGGAGATTGCGCGGGCACGGAGGTTCGGGTTTCTAGGCTCACTGGGCCGATTGTGCGCGCCTTCGGCGCACAATGCTCGTGCGCGGCTAGTCTTCGCCGCGGGCGCGGGCCTCGTACGCCTGCCGCTTGGCCACGTCGACGTCGTCGGTGAAGACGTGATCGCCGCCGAGCATCCGGTTGAGCCCCTCGGCGATTCGACGCGGCCAGAACTTCTGGGAGACCACCATCGCGCCGGCCGCCTTGGTGATCCGCACCCGCGGCTTGGGGTGGGCGACCAGGTTGACGATCGCGTCGGCGATCTCGGCGGGCTCGGCGTTGCGGAAGCCCTTCATGCCGGGGGTGCCGGCGACCAGCTCGGTGTTGACGAACGTCGGTAACACCAGAGAGAACTTCACCCCGGCCTTGCGGTACTCCAGCCGGGCCGAGTCGGTGAACGCGACCACCGCGTGCTTGCTGGCGCAGTAGGTGGCCAGGCCGACGATGTAGAGCTCACCGGCCAGCGAGGCGACGTTGATGATGTGCCCCGTGCCGCGGGGGACCATGCGCTGGGCGGCCAGCTTGCTGCCCAGCATCACGCCATAGACGTTGATGTCCAGAATCCGGCGGGTGACCGCGTCCGGCTCGTCGATGACTCGGCCGACGGGCATGATGCCGGCGTTGTTGATCAGCACGTCGATCGGGCCGAGCTGCCGCTCGACCTCGTCCAGGAAGTCGGCGAACGAGTGGGGGTCGGTGACGTCGAGTTTTCCGTAGACGTCGAGGCCCAGGTCGGCGCCCGACTCCTTCACCCGCACCTCGTCGACGTCGCCGATGGCGACCTTGGCGCCCAGCTTGTGCAGCGCGGTCGCGGTGGCCAGTCCGATTCCCCGGGCGCCGCCGGTGATCACGATGACCTTGCCTTTCAGCCGGCCCCTGCCCTTCACGCCGACGGAAGCCGTATCTGCCATTCCTGGTCCCCTCCAGATTCTTGACGGGTGTCAACTTCGCCAGTGGGCTAAGCACAGCACTCGAAGTCGCCCCGCGCAACAATCCCCAGATGACCGGTAGCCCGCCGGTTCAGCGCAGGGCAAACCAAACCAGGCTGGCCCCGCCGGCCAGGGCGCAGTAGATCGCGAACGGCGTGAGCGTCCGGGTCTGGAAGTAGCGCGTCAGGAAGCGCACGGCGAGGTAGGCGCAGACGAAGGAGGCGACGCTGCCGGCCAACACCTGGCCCCCGATCCCGGCGCCGAGCGGCCCGAAGAGTTCCGGGATCTTGTACACCCCCGCGGCCAGGATGATCGGGGTCGCGAGCAGGAAGGAAAACCGCGCCGCGTCCTCGTGCGACAGGCCCCGCCACAGCCCGGCGACGATGGTGATTCCCGAGCGGCTGATGCCGGGGAACAGCGCCAGGATCTGCGCCGCACCGATCACCACGCCGCGGGGCAGCGGCAGTTGGGCGAGCCGGCGGTCCGACGCCTCGTCGCCGTGTTCGAGTTCCTGGCCGGTCGCCGCCGGCCCATCCGGTTCGGGCGCGACCCGCCGGCGCAACACTTCTCCCGCGTAGAGCGCGATCCCGTTGAGCAGCAGGAAGGCCGCCGCGGGGACCGGCTTGCCCAGTGTGGTGCGGAACAGCTGTTCTAGCGCCAGCCCCGCCAGGCCCACCGGGATGGTGCCGCCCACGATCAGCCAGGCCAGCCGCTCGTCGGGCGTCCGGATCCGGCGATGACGCAGCGAGGTGAAGAACCCGGTCAGGATGCGCACCCAGTCACGCCAGAAGAACAGCAGCAGCGCCGCGGCGGTGGCCACATGCAGGCCCACGATGAACGCCAGGTAGGGCGATTTGGGGGCCGAGACGCTGAGGTCCTGGGCCCATCGCCCGCCGGCCAGCGCGGGCACCAGCACCGCGTGCCCCAGGCTGGACACCGGGAACAGCTCGGTGACGCCTTGGAAGGCGCCGACCACCACGGCCTCGAGGTAGCTCAGGTGCGCGGTCATACGGGATGCCTCCATGAGACGACGGGTGGGCCTGGCGGATCGGCCTGTGACGATAGCCGACGCCGCACCGGCGCGGGTCTTCGACCGACCACCGACCACCATCACCGGTGCGCCGAATCAGCTTGCCCACCCGGCACTTTGGCCGCGCCGGCGATCGATCCGCATGGGGAATGCCCGACGGGCAGCCGCCTGACCAGGCAGGTACGGTGTCCAGATGGCCGACGGGCTGCTCGATGCCGTGCGTGTGCTCGACTTGTCGAGCGGCGTCGCCGACGCGGTCACCCGCCTGTTCGCCGACCTGGGTGCCGACGTCCTCAAGGTGGAACCGCCGGGCGGATGCCTGGGACGCGATGCGCTGCCCACGCTGCGCGGCGCCAGCATTCCGTTCGCCGTGCACAACGCCAACAAGCGCAGCACGGTGCTCGACCCCTTCGATGACGAGGACTGCGCCCGCTTCCTGGCACTGGCCGCCGAGGCCGACATCCTGGTGGACACCGGCGCCGACGAGCGCGGTGCCATGTTCGGGACCTCCGGTGAGGAGCTGGCGGCCCGCTACCCACACCTGGTGGTGCTCTCGATCACCGACTTCGGTGCGACGGGGTCGCGGTCGTCCTGGCGCGCCACCGATCCGGTGCTGTACGCGATGTGCGGCGCGCTGTCGCGGTCGGGCCCCACCACCGGGACGCCCGTGTTGCCGCCGGACGGCATCGCTTCGGCGACCGCCGCCGTCCAGGCGGCGTGGGCCGCGCTCGCGGCGTATTACAACCGATTACGCTGCGGCACGGGCGATTACATCGACTTCTCGTGGTTCGACGCCGTCGTGATGGCGCTCGATCCCGCGTTCGGCGCGCACGGGCAGGCCGCCGCCGGCGTCCGCCGCAGCGGGCGGTGGCGGGGCCGGCCGAAGAACCAGGACGCCTACCCGATCTATCCGTGCCGGGACGGCTACGTCCGGCTGTGTGTGATGGCGCCGCGGCAGTGGCGCGGCCTGCGGCGCTGGCTGGGGGAGCCGGAACAGTTCCAGGACCCGAAATTCGACGCGATCGGCGAGCGGTTCGCGGCCTGGCCGCAGATCAGCGAGCTGATCCGGGAGCTGTTCGCCGGGCAGACCATGCAGGATCTGGTGGCCGCCGGGCAGGCCAACGGGGTGCCGATCGCCGCGGTGCTGACGCCCGCACGGATCCTGGGGTCCGAACACTTCCAGGCGGTGGGCGCGATCACCGAGGCCGAACTGGTCCCCGGCGTGCGCACCGCCGTGCCGACCGGATATTTCGTCGTGGACGGCCGCCGCGCGGGTTTCCGGACGCCGGTCCCCGCCGCGGGAAGCGACGAACCGTATTGGAGCGGCAACCCGTCGGTGGTGCCGTCGTCCTCGGGCCGGCTCGGCGACTATCCCTTTGCCGGGCTGCGGATTCTGGATCTGGGCATCATCGTGGCCGGCGGCGAGCTGAGCCGGTTGTTCGGCGACCTGGGCGCCGACGTCATCAAAGTCGAAAGCGTCGACTACCCGGACGGACTGCGGCAGGCCCGGATCGGCGACGCGATGAGCGAGTCGTTCGCCTGGACGCACCGCAACAACCGGGGCCTCGGATTGGATCTGCGCAGCGCCGAGGGCAAGAAGATCTTCGGCCGCCTGGTGGCCGAGGCCGACGCCGTCTTCGCCAACTTCAAGCCGGGAACCCTTGGGGCACTGGGGTTTTCCTACGACGAGCTGCGCGCGCTCAACCCGCGCATTGTGCTGGCCGAAAGCAGCGCGTTCGGCGACACGGGGCCGTGGAGCGCGCGGCTGGGCTACGGCCCACTGGTGCGCGCCACCACCGGGGTCACCCGGCTCTGGACGTCGGACGAGGCGACCGACGAAGCCGCCGCGGGCCGGCACGGGTTCTACGACGCGACGACGGTCTTCCCCGACCACGTGGTGGGCCGGGTCACCGCGATCGGGGCGCTGGCCGCGCTGATCCACCGCGACCGGACCGGCCGGGGCGCCCACGTCCACATCTCGCAGGCCGAGGTCGTGGTCAACCAACTCGACACGCTGTACGTCACCGAGGCCGCGCTGGCCGCGGGCGTCACGCAGATCCGCGAGGACACCGGGCTGCATGCGGTCTATCCCTGCGCCGGTGACGACGAATGGTGCGTCATCTCGATCCGGTCGGACGACGAATGGCGCCGCGCCGCTTGGGTTTTCGATCACGCCGGGTGGGCCGAGGACCCGCGCTTCGCCACCGGCGAGGCGCGACTGGCCCATCGCCGCGAGCTGGTGGAGCTGGTCTCGGGGTGGACCCGCACCCGTACCCCGTTGCGGGCCGCCGAACTGTTGCAGTCGGCCGGGGTCCCGGCGGGGCCGATGAACCGCCCGCCGGACGTGCTCGAGGACCCCCAGCTGGTGGCGCGGAACGTCTACAGCCCCATGACGCATCCCCTGATCGACAACCCGTTGCCGGCCGAGACGGGTCCGGCGCCGTATCGCCACATCGCGGCGGCCCGGCACGTCCCGGCGCCGCTGCCCGGCCAGCACACCGTCGAGATCTGCCGGGAGGTGCTCGGGATGAACCCCGCGGACATCCAGCGGCTGCTCGACGACGGCGTCCTGTCCGCCCCGGCCGACACCGTCTAGCGGTCGAGCCCGCAGCGCCACCCCGCGGCCGCCACGGCGAGGCCCGACGGGACCAGATCCATAGCCACGCTAAATTCGTTCCCATGAGCGTCGACCCCACGACCCCGGTGTTGATCGGCTACGGCCAGGTCAACCATCGCGACGAGATCGACCCGCAAGGCCGCTCGGTCGAGCCGATGGACCTGATGGTGGCCGCGGCCGGGAAAGCCGCCGACCCCGCGGTGATCCAGGCCGTCGACTCCATTCGCATCGTCAACATCCTGTCGGCCCAATACCGCGACCCGGGCCTGTTGCTCGGCCAGCGGATCGGGGCGACGGACTTCAGCACGCTGTACAGCCCCGTCGGGGGCAACGTGCCACAGTCGCTGGTCAACCAGGCCTGCCTGGACATCCAGCGGGGTCACGCCCGGGTGGTGCTGCTGGCCGGCGCCGAAACCTGGCGCACCCGGCGCGGGTTGCGGGCCAAGGGCGCCAAGCTGGTGTGGACCGAGCAGGACCACTCGGTCCCGATGGCCGAAATCAGCGGCGACGACGTCCCGATGGCCGGTGACGCCGAGATCAGGATCTCCCTGGACCGGCCCGCCTACATCTATCCGCTGTTCGAGGAGGCGCTGCGGATCGCGAACGGCGAGTCGATCGACGATCACCTCGAGCGCATCGGGGCGCTGTGGGCCCGGTTCAACGCCGTCGCAGTGGACAACCCGAACGCTTGGATCCGCAAGCCGTCGAGCGCCGACGAGATCCGCAGCGCCGGTCCGCAGAACCGCATGATCAGCTGGCCCTACACCAAGCTGATGAACTCCAACAACATGGTCGACCAGGGCGCGGCGCTGGTCCTGACCTCGGCCGGGGAGGCGACACGGCTCAAGATTCCGGCCGAGCGGTGGGTTTACCCGCACGCGGGCACCGACGCCCACGACACGCCGTCGGTCGCCGAACGTCACGAACTGCACCGCTCGACGGCGATCCGGATCGCCGGCGCGCGGGCGCTCGAGCTGGCCGGCGTGGGTGTCGACGACATCGACTACGTCGACCTGTACTCCTGCTTCCCCTCCGCGGTTCAGGTGGCGGCGGCCGAGCTCGGGCTGAGCGTCGACGATCCCGCCCGCCCGCTGACGGTGACCGGCGGTCTGACGTTCGCGGGCGGGCCATGGAGCAACTACGTGATGCATTCGATCGCCACCATGGCGGAGTTGCTGGTGGCCAATCCGGGCCGGCGCGGCCTGATCACCGCCAACGGTGGCTACCTGACCAAACACAGCTTCGGCGTGTACAGCACCGAGCCACCGGCCGAATTCCGTTGGGAAGACACGCAACCCGCCGTCGATCGGGAGCCGACGACCGACGCGGCGGTCGGGTGGGAAGGCGTCGGCACCGTGGAGGCCTGGACGACCCCCTTCGACCGCGAGGGGCGGCCCGAGAAGGCTTTTCTGGCCGTCCGGACGCCCGACGGGGCGCGTGCGCTGGCCGTGGTCACCGATCCCGCCGCGGCGCAGGAGTCGGTGCGGGAGGACATCGGTGGCGCCAAGGCCGCCGTCGCCGCGGACGGCAGCGCGACGCTGCGATAGCCCGGCCGGCAACATCACACCAGGTCGGCCGAACCGTTACCGGACCAACGGTCGCGTAGCCCACGCCTACTTGCCTATTGTTGAATGCTGAGGGTTGGGGGAGGTGAGCCCAGGTGCACATCCTGGTTACCGACGCCACCGGCGCACTCGGGCGGCTGGTCGCTGGGCAGCTGATCGCTGCCGGGCACACGGTCACCGGCATTGCTGAACTGCCCCATCCATGCCTGGACCGCAACGTCGAGTTTGTTTGCGCGTCGCTGCGCGATCGGGTCCTACGGGACCTGACCGAGGAGGCCGACGCGGTGATCCACCTGGCCCCCATCGACCCGACCGCCCCGGGCAGCGCGGACATTGACGGCCTCGCACGGGTGACCGATGCCGCCGCCCGCGCCGGGTCCCGGCTGCTGTTCGTGTCGCAGGCCGCCGGCCGGCCCGAGCTGTACCGGCCGGCCGAGGACCTGGTCTCGTCGAGTTGGGGCCCCACCGTCGTGGTCCGGATCGCGCCACCGGTCGGTCGCCAGCTCGACTGGATGGTGTGCCGCACCGTGGCCACCCTGCTGCGCGCCAAGGTCTCGACCCAACCCATGCGGGTGCTTCATCTCGACGACCTGATGCGCTTTCTGGTGTCGGTGCTCGACACCGACCGCACCGGTGTGGTGGACCTCGCCAGCCCGGACACCGTCAACCTGGTCACCGCCTGGCGGGTGCTACGTGCCGCCGACCCGCGGTCCCGGCTGCATCGGGTGCGTAGCTGGTCGCAACTGGTCCCCGAGATGGATGTTTTTGCCGCACAAGAAGATTGGTCGTTCCAGTTCGGCTGGCACGCGCTTGACGCGGTCGCCGACACCGCGCGCGGACTCGTCGGTCGCCGAGTCGACACCGCGGGCGCGATCAATCACGGCGGGCGGCTCGCGCTCCCGGTCGAGGTGCTGGCCCACTCCCGACGGCCTTCCGAGGACGCCCGCAGTGCGGCACCGGAAGGCATCGAGGGCGAATTCGACGACCAGATCGATCCGAGGTTTCCCGTCTTCAGTGCGTCCCCCCTCAACGAGGCGCTGCCCGGACCGCTCACCCCGATCACGCTTGACGTCCAACTGAGCGGATTGCGCACGGCGAGCAGGGTATTGGGCCAGGCGCTCGCGCTCGGCGGCGCGGTGGACGAGGAATGGGCCAGCCGGGCCGTCGCGGTGTTCGGCCATCGTCCCTACATCGGGGTCTCGGTCAACATGGTCGCCGCCGCTCAGCTGCCCGGCTGGGATCAGGAGGCGCTCGCCCGCGACGCCCTGGTCGGCCAGCCCCACATCGGGGATCCGCTGCCGTTCGGTGAGCCGGCCCTGGTAGGCGGCGCCCTGGGCTCGCTGGCCAAGGCCGTCGCGGCGGGTCGATCGGTGGCGCTGCTGCGCCACCTGCGGTCCGACACCCGCGCCTACGGCGCCGCCGCGGCCGCGGAACACCTCGACACCGGCCAACTGGCGCTGCTACCGGAGGCCGCACTGGAAGTTCGGCTGCGGCTGCTGCGCGATCGCATCCATCAAGGGTGGATCCTCAACGCGCTGTGGCTGATCGACGCCGGAGTCAGCGCCGCGACACCGGTGCGCGGCCAGGCGGGGCGCAGTGTGTCCGGGGTGGGCATGATCGCCGACAGCCATCTCGTCGACGCCGAGATCGCCGAGTTGGCGGCGGCGCTGCGAGCCGACCCGCCGTTGCGCGCGCTGGCCGCCGACGGCAACCTCGCCAGCATCCGCGCGCTGTCACCCAAGACGGCTGCCGCCGTCGACGACGCCGTCGCGCGAATCGGGCACCGCGGGCCGGGAGAGGCCGAGTTGGCCGCCACGACATTCGCCGACGATCCCACCATGTTGCTGATCGCCGCGGCCACCTGCGAACAGCCGCCGACGCCGCAGCAACGGCCGGCGCGCGCCGCCCGTGGTTCTCGGGAGCTGGCCTACGACACCACGATGCGGTTCACACACGAACTCCGTATGACGTTGCGCGCCTTGGGTTCGCTGCGGGTCGAGGCGGACCTCATCGACGATGTCGAGGACATGTACTACCTGACCTGCAACGAACTGGTCACCCTGCCCGGTGATGCGCGGTTGCGGATCAAACGCCGCCGCACCGAACGCGAACGGCTGCAGGCGCAATGCCCACCCGAGGTCATCGACGGGGCGTGGACCCCGGTGCCGCGCGGCGCTGACGGCTCGGACCCCGAGCGCACCGCGGGCTAGTCGCTCGGGTGCGTCAACCCAAAAGCTCGCGCAGTGCCAGCGCGTTGCGGACCGCGTGGCCGCCCAGGTCGTTGTTGAAGTACATCCACACGTCGCGTCCCTCGCCGTCCCAGCCTGCGATTCGCTCGGCCCAGCGCCGTAGGTCGTCATCGGAGTAGGAGCCGGCATAGTTGGCTTCCGGATCCGGGCCGTGCATCCGGATGTACACCAAATCCGTCGTGGCACGCGGGATGCACTCCAGCCCGAGGCCACTCATCACCACATAGGCGGCGCGGCGGCGTTCCAGCAACTCGAACACCGCGGGGTCATTCCACGAGGGGTGGCGCAATTCGACGGCGACGCGGATCGATTCGGGCATCAGTGCCAGGAACGTATCCAGGCGCGCGTCGTCGCGCTGTTGCTCGGGGTGCAACTGCGCGAGCAGCACCCCGTGCCGATCTCCCAGCAGGCGCCAACAACGTTCGAATCGTTCGATCCACGGTTCGGGTGAGGCCAGCCGGCGATAGTGGGTCAATCCGCGATGAGCCTTGACCGACATGGTGAAACCCTCCGGCAGTTGGCGGCGCCAGCCCGTGAAGGTCGAATCCTGCGGCCACCGGTAGAAACTGGCGTTCAGCTCGACGGTGTCGAACACCTCGACGTAGCGGGCCAGGCGGCGCCCCGACGGCGTTCCCGTCGGATACAACACATTCGCCCAGTGGTTGTAGGACCACCCTGAGGTACCGATGCGTATGGTCACGGGCCGCTCAGCCGGTCACCCGCTGACGCACATCGTCGTCCAGCGACGCCCTGACCAGCGCGGCGGCCAACCTCGCATTGGCGTGCGGCGCAAGGGATCCCAGCATCGCCGGCGCGGCGGGCAGACCCAATTGCTTGGCGGTGCCGGTGGCCCGGTCATCGAAATACGGGCGCACCCAGGTCCACACGTCTTGAACTTCGCGCAGGTAGATGTCGGCGCCGGTGTCGCCGATTCCCTTGAACTGCTTGAGCATCCGTTTGGCCGCTGCGGCATCATGGCGGCTGCGATCGGCCAGACGGCGCAGATCGCCGGAGTAGTCGTCGCGAACCCGGTCGGCCATATCCGCCAGCCGGGTCGCCGAGCTCTCGTCGTAGCGCACGTAGTGGGCACGCCCGAACGCCTCGATCATGGTGTGCCGGTCGGCCGCCTGCACGGCTTTGGGTGTGCGCAGGCCGGCTTTGAACAGCTCACGCGCGGCGGCCGTGGCGATGCCGGCGTCGATCGGCTTGCTGGCAAGCATGCACAGGACCAGCAGCTGAAACAGCGGCATCGGCTTGTCGCTCAGCTTGATACGCGCCTGCGCCGCATAGGTCGTGCCGGCAACGTCGAGAAGTCGTCGCACCCGCTTGTCCATACGCACCCGCGTACCCGCGCCCCGCGCGAGCAAACCGCACGCTACTTGGGCGGCAGGGTGCGCGCGTAGCCGACCCCACGGTTCACCCACCCCTGCAGCTGCCGCTTGGTCCGCACCCCGGCGGCCTCGACACGCAGCCAGCCGCGCACCTCTCGGCCGCCCATCACCATGGGGTGGACGTGCGCACGCCGCAGCAGCGACTCGAACACGGCGGGGGACGCGCGTACCAGCAGTCCGCCCTGCCCGCTCACGGCGACCGACATGTTGCCGTCGACCAGGAACGCCAGGCCGCCGAACATGCGCTTCTCCTCGACGCCGGACTCCGATCCCAACAGTTCGCGGATCCGGTTGGCCAGGTCTTCGTCGTAGGCCATGAACCCTTCAGTCCAGATCGACGCGGATGGTGAGCAGGTCGCTGCCCATCAAGCGCACCATCGCGCTGTTCATCCGCGGCAGCTCGCCCAGCCGCCGCACGGCATCGTCGTCGGGCAGCAGGTGCGCGGTCCCGCTGCGCCACCGCCCGCCAACCCGCACGCGCACAGCCGGATTCGCTTTGATGTTGCGAACATAGTCGGAGTGCTCGCCGTGTTCGGCGACCATCCAGAACCGGTTGTCCACGACGCGGCCACCCACCGCGGTCCGGCGCGGTTGCCCGCTCTTGCGCCCGGTGGTTTCCAGCATGGTCGTCGGCAGCTGCCGGCCCACCGGGTTGACGAGCAGCCGCTGAACCCGATGGACCACTTGCCGTTTCAATGTCGCGAAGTCGCTCATGCCGTGGATTCTGCCGCAAACGAGAACAGCCGCCACATGCGCGGCGGCTGTCTCGTTATGCGGTTTTACGTGGCGTAGGCCACGAATTGGCCGCCGGGCAGGAACACGCCCCACTGGTTGAAGTCCGGGTTGAATACCACCGGGTAGTCGCCCGGTTGGCCCGGCGGAGTCCAGCGAGCCGGGTACCCGTAACCGATCGGGTCGTTGAAGTGCCCCGGCGGCGGGAATCCGCGCTGCCCCGGCGGAAGCGGGGTGCCCGGGCCGTTGCAGTTGGCGCCGGGGCCGCCGACGCAACCCGGCACCGGCGGATTCGGCCCATGCGGGTCGGCCTGCGCCAACCCGGCGCCGATTCCGAGCGCACCGGACGTCAAAGCACCCGCGATCGCGGCGCTAGCAGCAATTCTGTTCAACCTCATGATGAACTCCTTATCCGGCCGGTCGACCGCCTACGGCGGCGTCACGGCAGTGATCTGTTGTTCGTCCACCCGCGCCGTTTGACGTCGGGTTAGAGGTCATTCCCCCCTCGGCTGGTCTTCCCTCTGCGCTGACAGATACCCGGCCCCGGGGGAAGCCAAAACTTCTTGCCTTGCCCGGGGCCATGGCGTCGTCACTAGCTCGACACGGGATCAACGCCGCCTAGACAGCGTCATGCGGCCACGGTGGCGGCCTGCGCCGCCGGCTCCAGGGCCTGCGCAACGATCTCGGCGACATCGGTCATGGGCCGCACGTCCAGCACCTCGAGCACCTCGGCGGGCACGTCGTCCAGATCGGGCTCGTTGCGCGCCGGAATGAAAACCGTTGACAGACCGGCACGTTGGGCCGCCAGCAGCTTCTGCTTCACCCCACCGATCGGCAGCACCCGACCGTTCAGCGTGACCTCACCGGTCATGCCGACGTCGGAACGGACCTGACGCCCGGTCGCCATCGACACCAGGGCGGTCACCATGGTGACACCGGCCGACGGGCCGTCCTTGGGCACCGCACCCGCGGGGACGTGGACGTGGATGCGCCGGTTCAACGCCTCGGGCTCGACACCGAGCGCGTCGGCGTGGGAGCGCACGTAGGACAGCGCGATCTGCGCCGACTCCTTCATCACGTCGCCCAGCTGGCCGGTCAACTGCAAACCCGGTTCCCCGTCGGTGGCGCCGGCCTCGATGTAGAGCACGTCACCACCCAGGCCGGTCACGGCCAGGCCGGTGGCCACCCCGGGCACCGCCGTGCGTTCGGCCGATTCCGGCGTGAATCGCGGGCGGCCAAGGTAGCCAACCAGATCCGGCTCGTCGATGGTCAACGGCTCCGGGTTGGCGGCCAGCTTGGTGGTGGCCTTGCGCAGCGCCTTGGCCAACAGCCGCTCGAACTGGCGCACGCCGGGCTCGCGGGTGTAATCCGCCGCGATCTTGCGCAACGCCGCGTCGGTCACCGCGACCTCGTCCTCGGTCAGCGCCGCGCGCTGGCGCTGCCGGGGCAGCAGGTAGTCACGCGCGATGGCGACCTTGTCGTCCTCGGTGTAGCCGTCGATCGCAACCAGCTCCATGCGGTCCAGCAGGGCGGACGGAATGTTCTCGATCACGTTGGCGGTGGCCAGGAACACCACGTCGGACAGGTCCAGGTCCAAATCCAGGTAGTGGTCGCGGAAGGTGTGGTTCTGCGCGGGGTCGAGCACCTCGAGCAGCGCCGCGCTCGGGTCACCGCGATAGTCGGCACCGACCTTGTCGATTTCGTCCAGCAACACAACGGGATTCATCGATCCCGCCTCACCGATCGCACGCACGATCCGGCCCGGCAACGCTCCCACATAGGTGCGCCGGTGCCCGCGGATCTCGGCCTCGTCGCGCACACCGCCCAGGGCGACGCGGACGAACTTGCGGCCCAAGGCCCGGGCGACGCTCTCGCCCAGCGACGTCTTGCCGACGCCGGGGGGACCGGCGAGCACCATCACCGCACCGGAGCCGCGGCCGCCGACGACCTGCAGCCCACGCTGGGCGCGGCGCGCCCGCACGGCCAGGTACTCGACGATGCGGTCCTTGACGTCGTCCAGCCCGTGGTGGTCGGCGTCCAGGATTTCCCGGGCCGCCTCCAGGTCCGTGGAGTCCTCGGTCCGGACGTTCCACGGCAGGTCCAGGACGGTGTCCAGCCAGGTGCGGATCCAGCCGCTTTCCGGGCTCTGGTCGCTGGACCGTTCCAGCTTGCCGACCTCGCGCAGCGCGGCCTCACGCACCTGCTCGGGCAGCTCGGCGGCCTCGACGCGGGCACGGTAGTCATCCGAGCCGTCCGGTTCGCCCTCGCCCAGTTCCTTGCGGATGGCGGCCAGCTGTTGGCGCAGCAGGAACTCCTTCTGCGTCTTCTCCATGCCCTCGCGCACGTCCTCGGCGATCTTGTCGTTGACCTCGACCTCGGCCAAATGCGAGCTGGTCCAGTCGATCAGCACGCGCAGCCGCTCGGTGACGTCGACGGTCTCGAGCAGTTGCCGTTTCTGCGCGTTGGTCAGGTACGAGGCGTAACCGGAGGTATCGGCCAGCGCCGACGGGTCGGTCAGCCTGTTGACGTAATCGATGATCTCCCACGCTTCGCGGCGTTGCAGCATGGCCAGCAGCAGCTTCTTGTACTCCGCCGTGAGCGCCTTGATCTCGTCGGTCGTCTCGCCGTCGGGGACCTCAGTCACCTCGACCCACAGCGCCGCACCGGGCCCGGACGCGCCCGCCCCGATCTGCGCCCTGCGCTCACCGCGCACCACCGCGGCGGTGCCACCGCCGGCGATGCGCCCGACCTGCAGGATTTTCGCGATCACGCCGTGCGAGGGGTAACGGTCGTCCAGTCGAGGGGCGATCAGCAGCTGTCCCGATTCGCTCGCCGCAGCGGCATCGATCGCCGCTCGGGCGGCGTCGTCCAGCGCGATCGGCACCACCATTCCGGGCAATACGATGGTGTCAGTGACAAACAGCACCGGCACCGACTTGGCTTCAGCCATCAAATCCTCCAAAAGTTGAGTCTGATGCGCTTAACCCAGCCGGGCGCCGGTTTGTTCCCGGGGACCCCGGCCGTTGCGGGTGTGCGGCCGGCGTCACACCGGCGGCAACGGGCCCAGCCGTCGCAGTTGCGTGACGTGCTGGGGGGAGAGCTCCTCGAGGCAGGTGACGCCGAGCAGCGCCATGGTCCGCACAATCCCGCTGCGGAGGATGTCGATCGCGCGGCTCACTCCCGCCTCACCGCCGGCCATCAGGCCGTACAGGTAGGCGCGCCCGACCAGCGTGCAGCGGGCCCCCAGCGCGATCGCGGCGACGATGTCGGCGCCGGCCATGATGCCGGTGTCCACCAGGATCTCGGTGTGTTGCCCAAGCTCCCGCGCGACCGTGGGCAGCAGGTGAAAGGGCACCGGGGCCCGGTCCAGTTGGCGCCCACCATGATTCGACAAGACGATGCCGTCGACGCCGCGGTCGACGACGGCGCGAGCGTCCTCGAGTGTCTGAATCCCTTTCACGACGAGCTTGCCGGGCCATTGCGCCTTGATCCACTCCAGATCGTCGAAGGTGAGGCTGGGATCGAACATCGTGCTCAGATACTCGGCGACGGTGCCGGGCCAGCGATCGAGCGAGGCAAACGCCAGCGGCTCGGTGGTCAGCAGATCGAACCACCATTTCGGGTGCGGCACGGCATCGAGCACGGTGCGCAGCGTCAGTGTCGGCGGAATCGTCATGCCGTTGCGGTTATCCCGTAGCCGGGCACCGGAGACCGGGACGTCGACGGTGGCCAGCAGCGTGTCGAAGCCCGCGTCGGCGGCGCGCCGCACCAGGGCCATGGAGCGCTCGCGATCGCGCCACATGTAGAGCTGGAACCACTTTCGGCCCTGCGGGACGGCGGTGACGAGATCCTCGATCGCGCAGGTACCCAAGGTGGACAGCGAAAACGGGATCCCCGCGTCGGCCGCCGCTTGTGCTCCGGCGATCTCGCCCTCGGTGTGCATCAAGCGGGTGAATCCGGTGGGGGCGATCCCGAACGGCAACACGACCGGCTGCCCCAGCACATTCCAGCCGGTGGTGACCTGGGAGACGTCACGCAGAATCGTCGGATGAAACTCGATGTCGCGGAACGCTTGTCGTGCGCGTTGGATGGATAGTTCGTCGTCGGCGGCCCCGTCGGTGTAGTCGAACGCCGCCCTCGGGGTGCGGCGCTTGGCGATGGCTCGCAGGTCCTCGATGGTGTACGCGGCGTCGAGGCGGCGCCTGGTCGCGTTGAGCCGGGGCCGCTTGAACTGCATCAGCGGCGCGAGGTCGCGCACCTTGGGCACTCGTCGTTGGACTGCCATGTGTGCAACCGTAGTCAAATGGACTCGACAGGCGACCCGTTCGATCTCAATCGCTTTGTGGACGCGCAGGAGCCGGTGTACGGCGACGTCATCGCCGAGTTGCGCGCCGGGCGAAAACGCAGTCACTGGATGTGGTTCGTCTTTCCGCAGCTGCGCGGGCTGGGCGGCAGCGCCATGGCGGCACGGTTCGGCATCGCCTCGCTCGACGAAGCCGACGCCTATCTGCGCCATGAGCTGCTGGGGCCACGGTTGCATGAGTGCGCCCGGCTGGTCGCCGCGGTGCAGGGGCGATCCATCGGTCAGATTCTCGGCTCGCCGGACGACCTCAAACTGCGCTCGTCGATGACGCTCTTCGCCCGCGCGACCGAGGACAACGCCGACTTCGTCGCGGTGCTGGACAAGTATTACGACGGCCGCCAGGACCGGCTGACCTTGGAGCGGCTGACCGGGCCCTAGGCGACGCCGTGAAAAGCCGGGCCCTAAACCGGGCGCAGGATCCGCCAGCCGTGGGGCTCGACGGCAACGGTGTCGACGACCTCCTGCGGTGGGGCGGCCGATCCGCCGATCACCTCGCCGCGAGCGGTGCCCAGCTTCGGCAGCGTCACCCGCAGCGGCTCGTCGTCGATGTTGAGCGCCACCAGCAGGGCATCGTCGCCGTGGCGCGTCTCGTACACGTAGCGCCGGTTTTCCAGCAGCCGGGCGGTGGTGGTCGCCGCATGTAACCACGGGTAGCGGCGTCGCAGGCCGACCAGGTATTGGTGCAGCCGCCAGGTTTCGACGCCGAAGTCGTCGAGTTGCAGTGGGGGAGAGCCGAACTCGGGGCGAACCGCGTCGTCACCGCCGAAGCGTTCCTCCTTGACCCCCAAGAATCCCAGTTCGTCGCCGGCGTACACGCTGGGCACCCCGCCGACCGTCAGCAACAGCACCAGCGCGTGGGCGACGTGTTCGGGGTTTTCCAGCCGGCTGGCGATGCGGGTGACGTCGTGGTTGCCGATGAAGGTCAGCGGTGCGAAGCAGGTCAGAAACTCGTTGTGGCGCTGCAGCGCCCAGTCCAGCTCGAAGAAATTGCCGTCGTTGAGGCCGCTCCAGATCGCCTTCCACAGCTCGTATTGCGTGGCCGAGTCGAAGGTGGCGGCCTCCACGACCGCGGCGTAGTCGCCGTGGATGAGTTCCCCGACGAACCAGGCGTCCGGGTAGCGCTCCCGCACCCGCGGCAGCGTCGAGGCCCAGAAGTGTTGCGGCACGGCATAAGCCGCGTCCAGTCGCCAGCCGTCGGCGCCGCGACCCAGCCAGTGCGCCATGACGTCGACGGCGTAGTCGGCCACCTCGGGGTTGTCGTGGTTGAGGGTGATCAGTCCCTCGTGGCCTTCGAAGGTGTGAAATCGGCCGGGCCGTCCGCGAAACCAGCGTGCGGCCGCGTCGTCGTCGGCGGCGGCCTCGCGGTAGCGCGCGAAATCCTGGCCGACGTGATTGAACACCCCGTCGAGCAGTACCCGCAGTCCGCGGCGATGAGCCTCGGCGATCAGGTGGTCGAAGTCGTCGTCATCGCCCAGCCGGGGGTCGATGCGGTAGTGGTCGGTGGTGTCGTAACCGTGTGTGCGCGAGGCGAAGACGGGTCCCAGCGCGAGGCCGGAAGCCCCGAGTTCGATGGCGTGGTCCAGCCAGTCGACGAGCCGCCGCAACCGGTGCTCCTCCGGTTGCGGCGGCTCGTCTGCCTGCGGTGCGGGAAACGCTCCCACGAACCCCAGGGGATAGACCTGCCACCAGATCGCGTGCTGGACCCAGGCGGGTCCGGTCACGGTTCTGGTCACGACGGCGCGATCAGCCGACGGTGGCCAGCGTCTGGGAGGCGATGATCGCTTGCGCCACGCCGGAAATGATCGCCGCGGCCTTCAACGCCTCCTGGATGGTTTCCCGGCTGACGCCGGCCTCGCGCAGCGTGTGCTCATGAGCGGCCACGCAGTCCGGGCAGCCGTTGATCGACGACACCGCGAAAGACCACAGCTCGAAGTTCGCCTTCTCCACGCCGGGGTTGGCGATGATGTTCATCCGCAACCCCGCGCGCAGATCGTCGTACTTGCCGTCCAGGAAGCCCCGGCCACGGTAGAACACGTTGTTCATGCCCATGATCGATGCGGCTCCCAGCGCCGCGTTGTAGGCCTCGGCGGACAGGATGTCGGCCGCCTCGGCCCCGATCTCGGCGAGCACCTGGGTGTTCCGCGTCGCCGCGGCGCTGGCCAGCAGGGTGCCCCACAGCTGCTCCTCGTTGAGCTCGGTCGTGCGAGTGATCGAGCCCAGGTTGAGCTTGAGGTCCTTGGCGTACTCCGGTAGCGCTTCTTTGAGGTTTTCTACGCTCATCTCGCCTCCTTCTCCGAACCTTATGCGATCCAGGCCGGGATCAGGCCGACTGCTTGAGCAGCTCGGTGGCGTCCAGCGTCGGGTCACCCTTGCGCCAGTTGCAGGCGCACAGCTCGTCGGACTGCAGTGCGTCCAGGACGCGCAGCACCTCTTCGACGTTACGACCCACCGAACCCGCGGTCACCGAGACGAACTGGATCTCGTTGTTCGGGTCGACGATGAAGGTCGCCCGGTCGGCCACGCCGTCGGCGTTGAGCACACCGGTGGCCAGGCTCAGCTCCCGCTTGATGTCCGCGAGCATCGGGAACGGCAGCTTCTTCAGGTCCTCGTGCTGGGCCCGCCAGTTGAAGTGCACGAACTCGCTGTCGATCGAGACACCCAGCACCTGCGCGTCGCGGTCGGCGAATTCGTCGTTGAGCTTGCCGAACGCGGCAATCTCGGTCGGGCATACGAAGGTGAAGTCCTTCGGCCAGAAGAACACCACGCGCCACTTGCCGGCGTGGTCCTCGTTGGTGATGGTGGTGAAGTAGTCCCCAGGCTGCTTGGCGTCGACCTTGGACAGATCGCCCGCGATCAACGCAGTGAGCTCGTAGGCGGGGAACTGGTCGCCGATGGTCAGCAGAGGCATATCGCTCCTTATCTGGAATTACTCAAGATTAGATGTCCTCCACCATGTTGCCGCGTAGCCTTATTGAAGTAAAGGTGATATTTCCCACTAGACTCATAGGCATGACCGATAAGACTTATCAGCCCACTATCGCCGGCCTGCGCGCGTTCGTGGCGATCGCCGAGAAGCGGCAATTCAGCAGTGCCGCAACGGATCTCGGCGTCAGCCAGTCGACGTTGTCGCAGGCGCTGGCGGCGCTGGAGGCGGGCCTGGGCACCCAGCTGGTCGAGCGGTCGACGCGGCGTGTCTTCTTGACAACGCAGGGCACGGAACTGCTCCCGCGCGCCCAGGCGGTCGTCGAGGCCGCCGACGCGTTCAGCGCCGCCGCGGCCGGGTCCACCGACCCGCTGCAGACCGGCGTGCGGCTGGGGCTGATACCGACGGTGGCGCCCTATGTGCTGCCGACCGTGCTGGCCGGCGTCGCCGAGCGGCTGCCGGGCCTGACGTTGCGGGTGACCGAAGACCAGACCGAACGGCTGTTGGCGGTGCTGCGTGAGGGCGCACTGGATGCGGCCCTGATCGCCCTGCCCGCCGAGGGTGCCGGTGTCACCGCGATCCCGATCTACGACGAGGATTTCGTCCTCGCCCTACCGCCCGGCCATCCGCTGGCTGGCAAGCGCCGGGTTCCGGCGACCGCCCTGGCCGACCTGCCGCTGCTGTTGCTGGACGAAGGCCACTGCCTGCGTGATCAAGCACTCGACGTCTGTCACAAGGCGGGGGTGCGGGCAGAGCTGGCCAATACCCGGGCGGCCTCCCTGGCGACCGCGGTGCAATGCGTGACCGGCGGCCTGGGCGTCACGCTCATTCCACAGAGCGCGGTGCCGGTCGAGGCCTCGCGCAGCCGCCTGGGCCTGGCGCAGTTCGCCGCACCCCGCCCGGGGCGGCGGATCGGCTTGGTCTACCGGTCATCGAGCGGGCGCGACGAGTCCTATCGCCGGCTGGCCGAGCTGATCGGCACAGTGATCAGCAGCCAGCACCAGGTGCGGCTGGTGAAGTAGGCCTACCCGGTGCCCGCCCCGGGTAGGTTCTGCCTATGGAAAAGGTGATCGCGGTGCTCAGGCGGGCCGAGCCGGATGACGCGTGGTGTGCCCGGCAACGGGGTCACGTCGCCGATGCGCTGCTGCAACTGGGCGTCGCCGGGCTGCAGATGAATGTTCGGGACAGCACCGTGCGCCACTCGCTGATGACGCTGACCACCCTGGACCCGCCGGTCGCGGCGGTGGTGAGCATGTGGACCCAGCAGTGCTACGGCGAGCAGATGACGGCGGCGTTCAAATTCCTCGCCCAGGAATGTGAACAGCTCGCCGCGTATCTGGTGACCGAATCCGTCCCGCTGATGGCTCCAACCGTCGAATCCGGCGCTCGCACACCGGGTTTGGCCAACGTCGCGCTGCTGCGCCGGCCCGCAGACATGGACCAGGCGACCTGGCTGACGCGGTGGCAGGGTCACCACACCTCGGTGGCGATCGAAACGCAGTCGACGTTCGGCTACACCCAGAACTGGGTGGTGCGGGCGCTGACCCCGGACGCGCCGGGAATCTCCGGCATCGTCGAGGAGTTGTTCCCGATCGAGGCCATCACCGACCTCCACGCTTTCTTCGGAGCCGCCGATGACGACGACCTACAGGACCGGATGGGGCGAATGGTCGCCAGCACCAGCGCCTTTGGCGCCAACGAGAACATCGACACGGTGCCGACGAGCCGGTACGTCTTCGCCAGCCCGTTCAACGGATGAGGGGCTCTCATGACGACACTGCGCGACGCGGTCGCCTTGGCCGCGACGGAAAGCGGCCTGGCGGTGGTGTCGACCGTCCGCGCTGACGCGACGGTCCAGGCTTCGCTGGTGAACGTGGGGCTGCTGGCGCACCCCGCGGACGGCCAGCCAGTTCTCGGCTTCACCACCTACGGCAAGGTCAAGCTGGCCAACCTGCGGGCCCGACCGCAGCTGGCCGTCACCTTTCGCAACGGGTGGCAGTGGGCGACGGTCGAGGGCCGCGCCGAGCTGGCGGGCCCGGCCGACAGCCGGCCCTGGCTCACGGACGCCGATCAGTTGCGGCTGCTGCTTCGCGACGTGTTCACCGCCGCGGGCGGCACGCACGACGACTGGGACGAGTACGACAGGGTGATGGCCGCCGAGGGTCGCGCCGTGGTGTTGATCGCGCCAACCCGCGTCTACAGCAACGGCTAGCCACAGGACTGCTGGCGTGGTGACCCGCTGCGCCCGGCTGCGCCGCGCTTGCGATCCCCACTAGGCTGCTGGCGTGACGCTGCAGATCGATGACGACAAACGGGTACGTACCCTCACACTGAACCGGCCCGAGGCGCTCAACGCGTTCAACGAAGCTCTCTACGACGCCACTGCCGAGGCGTTGCTGGCCGCCGCCGACGATCCCGAAGTCGCGGTCGTGCTGCTGACCGGCGCGGGCCGTGGTTTCAGCGCCGGTACCGATCTGGCCGAAATGCAGGCACGCATCACCGACCCGGACTTCACCCCGGGCAAGCATGGCTTCATCGGACTGATCAGCGCGCTCAGCGCTTTTCCCAAGCCGCTGATCTGCGCGGTGAACGGCGTCGGCGTGGGCATCGGGGCCACCATCCTCGGCTACGCCGATCTGGCGTTCATGTCGTCGACCGCCCGCCTGAAGTGCCCGTTCACCAGCCTGGGCGTGGCGCCCGAAGCGGCATCGTCATACCTGCTGCCCCAGCTGGTGGGCCGGCAGAACGCGGCCTGGCTGCTGATGTCGTCGGAATGGGTCGCCGCCGACGAGGCCCTGCGGATGGGACTGGTCTGGCGGGTCTGCGAACCCGACGAGCTGCTGACGCAGGCCCGTCAGCACGCGGAAATCCTTGCCTCCCGGCCGATCTCGAGCTTGATGGCCGTCAAGCACACCATGATGGAGCCCGTCCGGCCCGAGATTGTGGCGGCCACCGCCCGCGAGAACGCCCACTTCGCCGAGCTCATGGGCGCACAGGCCAACGCCGCGGCGCTGGCCGCGTTCAACAAAAGTTGAAGCACAAACGCTGACGGCGGCTAGGCCGACTGGGCCGTCTGCAGCTTGGCCGAGGCGGCGAGGATGGCCCGCAGGGTGCGCCGGCAGCGGCCGCAGTCACCACCGGCCCCACAGGCGGCGGCGATCTCTTTGGAGGTCGATGCGCCCTGCGCGACGACGTCGCACACGGTCTGGTTGGTGGCCCCAACACAGAGGCACACGTACATCAGCGCACCTCCCGCATTTCGGCGTCCCCTTCGTCGAAAGCCCGGTCCAGCGTCTGCGAATCGTCCCGGCCGCCGGCGTTCCGAGTCATCAGGCACCGGGGCGATGGGGCCGAATTCATACGCCGCATATTAGTGGAGTCTAACCTAAGTTCGTTAGCCGAGTCTAACCTAACCAAGGGGTGACTTACCCCACTCGGGGACCCACTGAGCGCAGCCAAACCTTGCTGGAACATTCCCGGCGGCCGTGGCAAAGTGCTGCTACAGCCCAGGTTTGTGCGCTCCAGCCCAGCGTGCCCGCCGCGGCCACATACGACAGCCGCTCACACCATAGGAGTGACAATGCAAGGGGATCCGGAAGTTTTGCGTCTGCTCAACGAGCAGCTGACCAGCGAGCTCACCGCGATCAACCAATACTTCCTGCACTCCAAGATGCAGGACAACTGGGGTTTCACCGAGTTAGCTGGGCACACCCGGGCCGAGTCCTTCGACGAGATGCGACACGCCGAGGCGATCACCGACCGCATTCTTCTGCTCGACGGCTTGCCGAACTACCAGCGCCTCTTCTCGCTGCGCATCGGTCAGACGCTGCGTGAGCAGTTCGAGGCCGACCTGGCCATCGAGTACGAGGTGATGGAGCGGCTCAAGCCGGCGATCATCCTGTGCCGCGAAAAGCAGGACTCCACCACCGCGACGCTGTTCGAGAACATCGTGGCGGACGAGGAAAAGCACATCGACTACCTCGAGACCCAACTCGAGTTGATGGACAAGCTGGGCGTGGAGTTGTACTCGGCGCAGTGCGTGTCGCGCCCACCCAGCTGACGCGGCCGGCGGCGAAATAGGTAACGTCGCCCAGGTATGACGAGCCCAAGGGCAGCGACCCAAACTCGCCCGGCTTCCGGTGCCGCATCCAGCGGCGAGCTGATCAGCCCGCAACGACGCAATCTGATCTTCATCGCGATCGTGCTCGGCATGCTGCTCGCGGCGCTGGACCAGACCATCGTGGCGACGGCGCTGCCGACCATCGTCGCCAACCTGGGCGATGCCGGGCATCAGTCCTGGGTGGTCACCAGCTATCTGCTCGCATCGACCATCGTCACGGCGCTGGTGGGTAAGCTCGGCGACGTCTTCGGCCGCAAACGCGTATTCCAAACGGCCATAGTCTTTTTCGTCGTCGGCTCGATACTGTGCGGACTGGCCCAGTCGATGGCAATGCTGGTGGGTGCGCGCGCACTGCAAGGGATTGGCGGTGGCGCCATCACCGTCACGGCCAGCGCGCTGATCGGCGAGGTCGTCCCCCTGCGCGAGCGGGGCCGATATCAGGGCATCCTCGGGGCGGTCTTCGGCGTCACCACGGTCATCGGCCCGCTGCTCGGCGGCTACTTCACCGACTACCTGACCTGGCGGTGGGCGTTCTGGGTCAACGTGCCGATCTCGGTCGTGGTCATCTTCGTTGCCGCAGCGGCGATTCCCGCCCTGACCGCGTCCGCCAAGCCCGCCATCGACTACGCCGGCATCACGTTCGTGGGCCTGGGCGCCGCGGGCCTGACGCTGGCCACCAGCTGGGGCGGCACCCTCTACCCGTGGGGATCACCGACCATCATCGGTCTGTTCGTCGGCGCCGCGATAGCGCTCGGCGTGTTCGTGATGGTGGAACGGCGCGCGGCCGAACCCATCTTGCCGATTCGGTTGTTCGGGAGCCCGGTGTTCACCGTCTGCTGCGTGCTGTCCTTCGTGGTGGGCTTCGCCATGCTGGGCGCGATGACCTTCCTGCCGACCTATATGCAGTACGTCAACGGGGTTTCGGCGACCACCTCGGGCCTGCGCACCCTGCCCATGGTGCTCGGCATGCTGGTCACCTCGACAGGCAGCGGCACCATCGTCGGCCGGACCGGGCGCTACAAGGTCTTTCCGGTGGCCGGCACCGCGCTGATGGCGTTGGCCTTCCTGCTGATGTCGCGCATGCAGCCGTCCACCTCCGCCCTGATCCAGTCTCTTTACCTGGTGATCCTCGGCGCCGGCATCGGATTGTCCATGCAGGTGCTGATCCTCATCGTGCAGAACACGTCGAATTTCGAAGACCTCGGCGTCGCCACCTCGGGTGTGACGTTTTTCCGGACCATCGGAAGTTCGTTCGGCGCGGCCATTTTCGGCTCGCTGTTCGTGAACTTCCTCAACGGCCGCATCGGTGCGGCCCTGGCGGCCAGCGGCGCGCCGCCCAGCGCGGTCAGTTCACCCGGGGCTCTGCACCGGCAACCGCACGACGTGGCCGCCCCGATCGTGGCGGCCTACGCCGAGTCGCTCACCCAGGTCTTCTTATGGGCGGCGCCGGTCGCCCTGGTCGGATTCGTGCTGGCGCTGTTCTTGCGCGAGATCCCGCTGCGCGACATCCACGACAGCACAATCGATCTCGGCGACGCGTTCGGCATGCCGACCACCGAGACTCCCGACCAGATGCTGGAGAACGCGATCGCGCGGATGCTGCGCGGCGAGACCGGCATGCGGCTGCGCAGCATCGCCATGCGACCCGATTGCCGGCTCGACGTCGCCGGACTGTGGGGGGTCTTGCGGATCAATCGCTACACCGAGATGTACGGGACCGCCCGGCTCACCGACATGGCCGACTACCTCCGGATACCGTTCGAGGTGCTCGAGCCCACCTTCGCCCGCCTGGTATCCGGGGGTTATGCGCAGCGCGACGGCGAGCGGATGTGGCTCACCCCGGCCGGGGGACAACAGGTCGCGTACGTGCACTCGCTGCTGTTGGCCTGGCTGGTCGACAAGCTCGCCCGGTCACCGGGATTCGAGGGTCGCCCGGACCGCCGCGCGGTGGAGGCGGCGCTGGACCGCGTCGCGCATCGTGTGCTGGCCCAACGGGATTGGCATGAGGAACAGCCGACCGTGGCAATCCCGTCGGCCGCTCGCTAACCGGTGCCGATACGCATTCGCCGACATCCCCAACCCGGGTGATGACGCGGGCGTACCATCACGCCATGAGCCGAATCGGAACTTTTGCTGACGACGACCTGGCCGGCTGGTTTGTGAAGTCCCCGGACATCGGCGGCGCGCTCGGCGGCTTCAGCCAGGCGGTGTACACCAAGAACCGGTTGCCGATCCGCACCCGCGAACTGGCCCGCGCCGTGATCGCCCACCGCAACGAATGCGTCGTCTGCGTCAACACCCGCGATGAAGACGGACCGGCGGCGGGTGTGGACGAGGAGCTCTATGACCACGTCCACGAGTGGCGCACCTGGCCCGGCTACAGCGAACAGGAGCGGCTGGCCGCCGAGTTCGCCGACCGCTTCGCCACCGAGCACACCGCGCTGCGCGACGACGAAGACTTCTGGAGCCGGTGCGCCGCACACTTCTCCGACGAACTGCTGGCCGACCTGGCACTGTCCTGCGCGCTGTGGGTCGGCATGGGCCGAGTGCTGCGGACCCTCGACATTGGCCAAGCCTGCAAGCTGACCATCCCCAGCCGCGGCTAGTTTTCGTGTGGCCCGGCCATCCGGCGATGGCGCGCGCCGCGGGCACAAAAGACGCGCCGCCGATGTTGCGGTGTGGGTGAGGGAACTCGGAGGGAGGCGGCGGTGAAGATTCGCTTCGGCGTCGGCCTGGGTGCCGATACCGCGCCGGATCAACTGGCCGCCATCGTGGATCACCTCGAGGCGAACGGGGTGGACTCGCTGTGGTTTTCCGAACTGGTGTACTCCCCGGCGGTCGATCCGATGGTCGGCATGGCGTACGCGCTGTCCCGGACGACCCGGTTGAAGGTGGGGACCTCGGTGGCCGTGCTTCCGGGCCGGCATCCGGTGCTGGTGGCAAAGCAGTTGGCGTCGCTGGCGGCCGTCGCGCCCAAACGGGTTCTTCCCGTGTTCGGCTTGCGTTCGGCGATACCGGCCGAACGCGAGGTCTTCGTGGTCCCCGACGGCGAGCGCGCGGCGGTGTTCGACGAGTCGCTGCGGCTGTTGCGCGCGGCGCTGGTGGAGGATTCGACGACGTTCACCGGCCAATATTTCAGCGTCACCGACGTGGCCGTCGCACCGAAACCATCACCGCCGCTTGATATTTGGGTGGGCGGCTCGGCGCCGGCCGCCTTTCGGCGCATCGGCGCGCTCGGCGACGGCTGGCTGGGCAGTTTCCTCACCCCCGCCGAGGCGCGGGCCGGGCGCGAGGCGATCGAGCGAGCCGCCGCGCACGCCGGCCGCAGCATCGAGCCAGACCACTTCGGCATCTCCCTGGCCGTAGCCGACGGGGAATTGCCCGCGGAGTTGGCCGCGGCCGTGCACCGGCGCCGCCCGGACCGGGACCCCGGCGAGCTCGTCGCCGCCGGGTGGGATCGGCTGCACCGGCAGCTGGACGCCTACCTCGAGGCGGGCCTGACGAAATTCGTCATCCGGCCGGTGGGCAAGGCACCCGTGGATGGTTTCCTCGATCGCTTCGTCACCGAACTCGTCGGCCGGCAGAACTGAGCGTGCGGTGACGCCGTTTGCCGTCCGGGTCGGCGCGAGGTGGGGAGAATGGCTGCCATGACCGGCACACCGCTCGCCGCCGCGGCAATCGCGCAGCTGGAGGCCGAGGGCGTCGACACGGTCATCGGCACGGTGGTGAATCCGGCCGGGCTCACGTTGGCCAAGACGGTCCCGATCCGGCGGACCGACACGTTCGCGGATCCCGGCCTGGGGGCCAGCCCGTCCTGGCATGCGTTCGCCATCGATCAGACCGGGATCGCCTTCACCGCCGATGCGGGCGTGGTGGGGGACCAGCGCCTCCGGATCGATCTGTCGGCGTTGCGCATTGTGGGTGACGGGCTGGCGTGGGCACCCGCCGCATTTTTCGAGCAGGACGGCACCCCGGTGCCGACCTGCAGCCGTGGCACGCTGCGGCGCGTCGAGGCGGCGCTCGCCGAAGCCGGCATCGAGGCCGCGGTCGGGCACGAAATCGAATTTCTGTTGGTCGGCCCGGACGGCGCCCGGCTGCCGTCGACCTTGTGGGCGCAGTACGGCCTGGCCGGTGTGCTCGAACACGAGGCGTTCGTTCGCGATGTGATCGGGTCGGCGACGGGGGCCGGCATCGCGATCGAACAGTTGCACCCCGAATACGGCGCCAACCAGTTCGAAATCTCGCTCTCGCCGCAGGCCCCGGTGGCCGCCGCCGATCAGCTGATACTGATGCGGCTGATCATCGGGCGCGCGGCGCGTCGGCACGGGCTGCGGATCAGCCTGTCGCCCGCGCCCTTCGCCGGGGGCGCGGGATCCGGTGCACATCAGCACTTCTCACTGTCGACGCCGAAAGGCCCGCTGTTCTGCGGCGGCGACGCGAGCCAGGGCATGACGGCCGCGGGGGAGAGCGCGGTCGCGGGTCTGGTGCACGGACTGCCGGAAGCTCAAGGCGTCCTGTGCGGGTCGATCGTGTCCGGCTTGCGGTTGCGGCCGGGCAACTGGGCCGGCGCCTACGCCTGCTGGGGTACCGAAAACCGGGAGGCCGCAGTGCGGTTCGTCACCGGCGGGCCCGGCACCCCGCGCGGCGGCAACGTGGAGGTCAAGATCGTCGACCCTTCCGGGAACCCGTATCTCGCGTCGGCGGCCATCCTCGGCCTGGCGTTGGACGGGATCAAGTGCCAGACGACGCTGCCACCGGAGGTCACGATCGACCCGGCCACCGTGCCCGAATCCGACCGGGTGCGCGACGGTATCGTGCGGCTGACCGATTCGCAGGCCGAAGCGATTGCGGCGCTTGACGGTTCGGAGGTGATGCGCCGCATCCTGGGCGATCCGGCCGTCGACATGGTGGTCGCGGTGCGCCGCCTGGAGCGGGAGCGCTACGGCGACCTGGCGCCCGAGCAGTTGGCGGACAAATTCCGCATGGCCTGGAGCCTGTGACGGCCGGTCATGGTCTCCGACACTCGCGCCCTGTCCCAGCACATCGGCGGTCTGGCGCTGATTGATCAGCATGTCCACGGATGCTGGTTGGCGCCGGCAGACCGGCCGCGATTCGAGAACGCGCTCAACGAGGCCAACAGCGAACCCATTACCCATCCGGGTTTCGACTCTCAACTCGGGTTCGCGGTGCGCGCCCATTGCGCTCCCGTCCTGGGTTTGTCCAAACACGTTGACCCGCAAGAGTATTGGGAGCGCCGTAGCCAGTTCGACGAGCATGACTTGGCGCGGCTGTTCTTGTCGGCCGCCGGGGTGAGCGAGTGGCTGGTGGATACCGGGATCGGCGGTGGCGGTGTCGCCGGAGTCGCGGATATGGCCCGGCTGTCCGGCGGTGATGCGCGCGAGGTGGTGCGGCTCGAGGAGGTGGCCGAGCAGGCGGCGCAAGCCCGCGGCGACTACGCGGCGGCGTTCGGGGAGATCTTGCACCGGCGCGCGGCCGGCGCGGTCGGCACCAAATCGATTCTGGCGTACCGGGGCGGGTTCGAGGGCGACCTCAGCGCTCCGTCGCCGGCCGAGGTCGCCGAAGCCGCGAGCCGCTGGCGCGACCGCGGCGGTACCCGGTTACAAGACAGGGTGCTGCTGCGGTTCGGGTTGCACCAGGCACTGCGACTGGGCAAGCCACTGCAGTTCCACGTCGGGTTCGGCGACCGCGATTGCGATCTGCACCAGGCCAATCCGCTGCTGCTGCTTGACTTCCTGCGCAGCACGAAAGACGTGCCGATCGTGCTGTTGCACTGCTACCCCTACGAGCGCGAGGCCGGCTATCTGGCCCAGGCGTTCAACAACGTCTATGTCGATGGCGGGTTGAGCGTCAATTACCTGGGGGCGCGGTCACCGGCGTTCCTTGCGCGTCTGCTGGAAATGGCGCCGTTTTCCAAGATCCTCTATTCGTCGGACGGATTCGGTCCGCCGGAGCTGCATTTCCTCGGCGCGATCTTGTGGCGCAGGGGCATTGAGTGGGTACTCGGCGAATTTGTGGACCGCGGCGAGTGGAGCGAACCGGACGCCATCCGGGTGGTCGACCTCATCGCCCGCGAGAACGCCGCACGCATCTACCGGCTGACGCATCGCGGCGGCCGGCCGTGACCGCCCGTTCGAAGCCCGCCGACTGCCGGCGACGCAGGCCGCGGGCCGTTCGCCGGGGATCGAGGCTGCGCACGGCGAACTGGGTGATGCACATGGCGCTGCCCATGCTCGCGTTATGGCTGCTGCTGGGCATACCCAAGGTCGACCTGGAATGGGACAACCGGGTGGCCCATTTCATCTTGGTGCTGACCGCCTCGGCCGTGAGCGTCGTGCTGGGCGCCCTGATCGCGCGGGCGTCACGCGCGCGCGACGACGCCCGGCTCTGGCTGGTGTCGCTCGTATTCATGACGACCGCCGGCTTTTTCGGCGTGCACGCCGTCTTCACGCCGGGGGTCCTTTTCGACACCTCCGATGCGGACTTCATGTTGCCGACCCGAGTGGGCCTGGTGCTGGCCGGGCTCGTGGCGCTGGCCTCGTCGATCACCTTCGACCCGGCCAGGAGCGCCCGCCTCTGGTCGGTGCGCCCCGCCCTGGCTTTGACGGTGGGAGCGCTGATGGCGGCCTGCGCGGTGACCGTCCTGTACGGACTGCTCGACCGGCTGCCGAACCAGGAGCTGGTGCAACGCGTGGAACAGGCCTGCGCGCTGGTCGGCGCCGCACTGTTCGCCCTCGCCGCGCTTGCCTACCTGCCGGTCTACCGGCGCCGTCCCGCGGTGGTCGTGATCTCGGTGCTGACCGCGTTCACGTTGCTGTCCGAGGCGGCGGTGGCCCTCGCGTTCGGGATGAGCTGGCATGCCTCCTGGTGGCTGTGGCACGTGCTGATGACGATGGCCTTCTGCTTCATCGCCTACAGCGCGCGGGTCCAGTTCCGCCGCGAAGGCACCGTCAGAGGTCTTTTCGACGCACTCGCCACCCAACAGACCATCGCCGGCCTGCGCCGCGATTACACGGCGGCATTGGAGACGATGGTCGACATGTTGCAACGCCGGGAGCGGGGCGAGCAGGTTCCGCCCGGCGCTGCCGCCGCCGCCCTCGCCGACCGGTTCGAACTCACCGAGCAGCAGGTGGCGGTCCTCAAACGCGGCGCGGAAGCCCTGGGCGCCGAACGCGAACGCGTCCGCAAGCTCGGCGAACTCGTCGCGCTGGGCCAGGAATCCAGCGTCATTCAGGACGAGGACGCCCTGCTCAATCGGGTGCTGGTCGCCCTCTCCGACGCGTTCCCGGGCAACCATTTCCGGCTGGCTCGGGTGCGTGCCGGCGAGCTCTACTTCGACGACGGCGCGGCCGACGGGTCGGAGTCGACCGCACCGCAGGGCACCGTCCTCGAGCTGCCGCTGATGGTGAAGGGCCAGGTCGCGGGCGTGATCGAGGCGCGTGCACCGGATGGCGCCTTCTCCGATGCCGACAGCGCCCTGCTGTGGTCGTTCGCCATGCAGTCCTCGATCGCGTTGGAGAACGCCCGGCTTTACCGGAACCTCGATGGACTGTTCCGTAGTTACATGTCACCCGCGGTCGCGACGGCCCTGCTCGCCGATCCCGATCAGGCGGGCCTCGGCGGTGCGATCACCGACATCACGGTGCTGATGGCCGACCTGCACGGCTTCACCGCGTTCACCGAGGCGACCAGTCCGCAGCAGGTGGTCGGCATGCTCAATGCCTACTACGGCGCGATCGTTCCGGTCATCCTCGAAGCCGGCGGTACCGTCCTGCCCTTTGCCGGTGATGCGGTGGTGGCGATTTGGAATGCCCCTGTGCGCCAACCTGATCACGCGGTGCGCGCCGCGCGCACCGGACTCGCACTGCATGCCGCCGTCGAGCAGGCGGCGGCCGAACGCGACGACTGGCCGCGCTTTCGGGTGGGAATCAATACCGGTCCCGCGCTGGTGGGCAATGTCGGTGCGCAGCAAGTACGCAACTTCACCGCGATCGGCGACACCATGAACCTGGCGGCACGGCTGGAGGGCCTGGCTGAGCCGGGGCAAGTGGTCATCGGACCCAATACCGCGGTCGCGCTTGGTGAGTCCGCACGCGTGCGGATGCTCGGCTGGGTTGACGTCAAGGGCAAGCGCGATCCCGTTCGGGTCCGGGTGCTGGACGGACTGGCGCAGTAGCGGCGCTGCCCTCGCCTCGACAGCGGGAAATTTTTCAGAGATTCGCCTGTGGGCAACGGTCCGGGCGCATAGGCTTCGATCGACGAATCGGGCAAACGTCGCCAACCTGATGATGGACAAGGGAGGTTTGGGCACGTGTTGTCCCGTGCTGCGTTTGTCATCGCAGCCGTCGTCTTCGGCGCCGCCGCTGTGGCGCCATCGGCCTACGCGTCACCCAGCGGCGGTTGCTACACCGCCAGTTCTGGTGACTGCGTGCCATATCCGCAAAAGGGTGGCTCACAACCGCAGGCTGCCACGGCCCAGTGCTCGGATGGGAGTTGGTCTTTCAGCGAACATCCCCATGCCAGTGGGACCTGTCACGGTCACGGTGGCGTCCAGCGGTACTTGTAGCCGTCGGCTGCCAACAACACTGGGATGGTCAAAACACGAGGGGTGACCATCCCAGGTGTTGCGGCGGCCCGGTAATTTTCGTGCCCGGCCGGTTGCATCGCGGCGTTTGACCCCCGGTGACGCCGGGGTATGCGTGCCGACATGGCGACCGCGAAGGACGTCTTGAATTGGGCTCGCGACAAAGTTGTGTCGTGGGTGCCCAAAGCCGACCTTGACCAGCGAGATCCGGATTACATCCGCGATCAACTGCCGGGAACCTGGTTGCTGGCGTCGTTCTATTTCAGGGCGGACGTGCGGGGCTTGGACCGCATTCCGGCCGAGGGACCGGTGCTGCTGGTGGGCAACCACAGTGGCGGCAATGTACCGCCCGACACCTTCGTGTTCACGCTCGCCTTCTGCTCGTATTTCGGCGTTGAGCGGCCCTTTTACCAGTTGGCCCACAACCTCGTCGTGTCCGCGCCGCCGCTCGGCTGGTTGCGCAAATTCGGCACCGTCGCCGCCAACCCCGAAAATGCCCGTCTCGCGCTGGATTCCGGCGCAGCACTGCTGGTCTATCCCGGTGGCGACTACGAGGTGTTCCGGCCCTCCTGGGAACGTCACAAGGTCGACTTCGGCGGGCGCATGGGCTATGTCAAGCTGGCCCGCGAGGCCGGGGTGCCGATCGTCCCCGTCGCGAGCATCGGTGGGCAGGAGAGCGCGCTCTTTCTCAATCGCGGGCAGTGGCTGGCCAAGTTGCTGATGGCCGACAAGTTGCTCCGGCTCAAGAGCGTCCCGATATCGCTGGCGCTGCCCTGGGGACTCAACATCAGCGACCTGGCGGGCCACATCCCGTTGCCCACCAAGATCGTGATCGAGGTTCAAGACCCGATTGAGGTCGACGGCGACGATCAAGCGGTGCACGACAAGGTGATGGCCTCCCTGCAGGGGGGCGTCGACCGGCTGGCTGCCGAACGACGATTCCCGGTGATCGGCTGATGCGCGTCGAACGCCGTTGCGTCATCAACGCCGACCGTGCCGCCGTCTGGAAAATCGTCAGCGACCCGGACTGTTACCCGTCGTTCATGGCGAGCCTGGAGCGGTGGGAGTCGTCGAACGACAAACCACCCGGCGTCGGTGCGCGGTACACCGTCCATTGGAAGATCGGCTCCGTACCCGTTGGCGGCGTGATCGAGGTGGTCGAGTTCGACGACGGCCGCGACCTCGCCTGGGTGGGAATTACCGGCGTAACGCTGCGCGGGCGGATACGGTTGCGCGACAAAGGCGACGGCTGCACACGGGTGACATTTCGGCTGTCGTATCAGGCGCCCGGGGGAATACTTGGGTACATCGCCGATCGGATCGCCGTGCGCCAGGTGGGACGCGCACTGACGGAAACGTTGAAACGCCTCCGGAAACTGGCCGAGTCGTAGCCGCCATCATGCGTTCCAACGGGCGTGGGCGGCAGACGGTCGGGGTGCCGTGGAGCGGCCTTCGTCAAACCAGCGATGAGGCGTCGAATATCCAACTGGTGTCGCCGGTCGCCAAACCCTCGAAGTGGTTCGGGGGAGCGAAGGCCACCAGGCTGTTCATGTCCCAATAGTCTTTCCAGACGGTGATCTTGCCGTCGACGACCTTGTGGACCGTCACGAAGCGCAGCACACCCTGCTCACCTGTCGCGAAAGTCCACGTCTCGGAGTGCTCGTAGAGCACGTCGGACCCGTTGCACACCAGCACGCCGGGGTGGTTCTCGTAGCCGGCCAACTGCTCGAGTCCCATCCTGAGGCGTTGCACGATGCCCTCGGGACCGCGCGCCGACAGTGCGGGGACCGGCATGTCGACGTAGAGGCAGTCGTCGGACAAAAAGGTTTTGATCGCTTCCCAATCTCGCCGCGAAAGCGCCTGCCACAGCCCACGTACGACGTCCTCGACCGCGATCATAGAAGCCTCTGTCATAGCGGCAAATAAACCTCGTCGCCGCCCCGGTGTCAACCGGTTCGGTCGTACTCGCGTACGTACGGCCCCAGAGCCACCGGCAACGACGACCATCCGCGCAGCACCCGGGTTTCGCGTCTGCTTCCGGCGCCCGCCGCGCGTACCTCGGGAAAACGGTCGAAAAATGTGCGCAGTCCGACTTCGCCCTCGGCCCGGGCAAGGGCCGCGCCCAGGCAGAAGTGCCGGCCACCGGAGAAGGCGAGATGCCGTCCGGCGTTGTCCCTTTCGATGTCGAAGCGGTGCGGGTCGGGAAAAACCGATGGATCCCGGTTGGCGGCGGCCAGATACACCAGCACCAGATCGCCACGATGTAACTGCCGGCCGGCTATCTCGACGTCGCCCCGCGCCATCCGCGCGGTCAGCTGCACCGGCGATTCCAGCCGCAGGATCTCTTCGACGGCGTTCGGCCACAGTTCGGGACGTCGGCGCAGGGTGTCCAGATGCTCCGGCGCGTCCATCAACATCCGGATCCCATTGCCGAGCAGGTTGACCGTAGTCTCGAAGCCGGCGGCTAACACCAGCCCGGCGATCGCCTGAAGCTCCTTCTCGTCGAGATAGGTTTCCGCAGAACCACTTTCGGCCGTCTGGATCAGCTGGCTCATCAGATTGTCGCTGGGATCCAGGCGTAGCCGCTGCAGGTGCTCGGCGAGCCAGGCGCTGAAGCCGGCGATCCCGTCCTGCACGCTGCGGTATTGCCGCCATGGCAAGCCGATGTCGAGGCTCGGTGCGGCCAGTTCGCCGAATTCGAGGACGCGCGGGCGCTCCGACTCGGGCACGCCGAGAATGTCGCTGATGATCGCCACCGGAAGCTGCGAGCAGTACCGTCCGACGATGTCCACCACGCCGGACTCACCGGCCAGCCGATCCAACAGCTCGGCGGCCGTCTGCTCGACCCGATCCCGCAGGGCGGCAACGGCTCTGGGGGTGAACACCGCCGACACCGTCTTGCGGTAACGGGTGTGATCGGGCGGTTCGACGGCCAACAACGATGGCGCACGCAGTGGATGCAGCAGGCCGTCGCGGGTGCGGCGCTCCACCCATCGCAGCGGCGCCGGCAGATTCGATCCGAAGATCAGCACCCGAAAATCGTCGGACCGCAGCAGTTCATGCGCCAGCGCGTGATCGGCCGTCAGATACGCCACGCGGCCCTTCACCAGCTTGCCCCGGGCACGGACTTCGTCGTAGTAGGCGACCGGGTCGGCGGCCACCGCCGGATCGGCGATCAGCCTGGCCTGGACGTCGCCTCGCCGGGCTCCGAGGGCCGCGGCGCCCCGGATGAAGCCATGCATCGCGAACCAGTGCAACCGTTCCTTCACCGGCCCCCTCCCTCGATCAGGCGTCGTTTCGAGCCTAGGCCCCGACCAGCTGTGGAGTCAGCACTCGGCGACGATTTTGAAGTCGGTGGTCACCACTTTGTTGGGGTTGCTGCTGTTGATGCCGTAGGCGCTGCCGGTGATGGTGTAGGCGTCGTTGTTGAGTTCGACGTGCGCGTCGCCCACCCCGCCTTGCCAGAAGCTGCCGCTGAATCCGTCGACATTGCGAATCTTGACCCACTGCGGCATCACCCGGTAGCCGCTGAGCAGCACCACCGCTTCGACCCCACCGTCGCGGTCGGGGATGTTGATGGTGCGGTACATCTGGTCTTGCCGGCACGCCGGGGGACGCGTCGTGTGCGTGGCGCCGTCGATGGTCAGCCGCGCGGCCCGACGAGGCGTCGTCGGCGCCGCGCTGCATCCCGCGACACTGACGACGACCGCCGCCGAAACCAAAGCGACTGTGAGCAAACGGTTTTCCACCAGCCGACCTCCTTACTGCCGCTTCGGCGCAAGCGCGGGTAGGGACTTGACGATGCTGCGTCGCACGAATTCCGGGCTCACGCCCTTGAAAAAGTCGATCAGGCGGATGCTCTTGGGCACATACCAGTGCAACCGCTTCGGATGGTGATAGGCCTGCCACGCCGTCTCGGCCACGCTGCTTGCCGGCATCAACCGGAGCATGCCCTTCTTGGGTGCGGTGGCCCGCAATTGCTCCGCCGTCATGGGTGCGCGCCCGTCGTCGGAGTGATTGGTCGTGGTCGTCAAGATGGCGGTGTCGATGAGCCCGGGCAGCACGTCGGCGACGCGCACGCCGTGGCGCTGCCACTCCACGCTCAGCGCCTCGGTCAGACCTTTGACCGCATGCTTGGTCGACGAGTAGACGGCCAGGCGCGGCATGCCGTAGGTCCCCGAGGACGACGACGTGGAGAACATCAGGCTGCCCGGGGTCTTCTTGAGGTAGGGCAGCGAAGCGTACGCGCCCGTCAGTACCGCCTTGAAGTTCACGTCGACGACACGCATCGCGGCGTCATAGGGCACGTCCTCGAACCAGCCGGATTCACCGATGCCGGCGTTGTTCCACATCATGTCCAGTCCGCCGCCGCTGTTGCCGGCGCAGAAATCGGCCAGGGCATTCTCGAGGGCCGCCTTGTCCGTCACGTCGACGGCGCGGGTCCACAGTCGATCGCCGCCGAGTTCGTCGTTCAGTGTCGCCAGGCCGTCCTCGTTGCGGTCGACCGCGCCGACGCGCCAGCCCTTGGCGTGGAACAACTTTGCGCCCTCGCGACCCATGCCGCTGCCCGCACCGGTGATGAAGACGGATTTCACGGGCGTCAGTCCGCCTCGACCACGTCTTTGATGCGGTTCAGCGTCTTGGTCATGTCGCGGATGTTGCGGCGCTTGCGCAAAAAGCCGCCGAACAACCAGTAGAAGGCGAGCCACGGCGCCGGGTTGAGCCGAAACGACTCGGTGACGTCGGTCCCGCCGCCGCCACTGGGCGCCAGGCGGTAATGCCAGTTGTTGACGGGCCTGTCACCGAGGAGCACCGTGAAGCCGAATTCGCGGCCCGGTTCGCAGGCGGTGACCTTGCACGTTGTCCAATACACCGGCCCCATCTCATTGCGCCGGACGTGACCGCGGAATTTGGCCCCCAGGGCGGGGCCCGTCGCATCGCCGAGCCACTCGGCTTCAAAGACTTCCGGGGAAAACTTTCCGGTGTTGCGGACGTCCGCGATGAGATCCCAGATCTTGGCCGCAGGCGCCGCCATGTGAACAGTCGCCGAACCTTCCATGGGCTGATCCAAACACAGCGTGGCGCCCGGTCATAGAGCGCAGGTGCGTTTCATCAGTGCGGGACGGCCGCCTGAATCAGCCCGTTGATGATCTGCTTGATGCCCTGGGCCGGGTGCGAGTACCAACCGATCGGCAGGCCGGATTGCGCGCCGCACTTTGGCCAGGCCTCCACACCCTCCTCGGCGAAAACCCGGTTGGCCACAGCGATTTGCTGCTCTCGGGACGCGGCGGCCGGGTTGCCGACACCGCCGTAACGCGCCCAGGTGGCTGGTTTGAATTGCAGTCCACCGTAATTCCCGTTTCCGGTGTTGGCGTGCCAGTTGCCACCGGATTCGCATTGGGCAATCGCGTCCCAGTTGGGAGCGGGGTCTGCGCTCACCACACCCGTGGACGAAGCCATCGACGCTGCAACGACCCCGCCGACCACTACGGACTTGACGAGAAGCTTGCAGAGATTCTTCATGTCCGGGATTTCGGCGCGTGTGGCCAAAGCGTTACCTATTCGAAAATGGCGCGAGATATGCCATCTATCTGCGGAAACCGCCTTATCGGCGGGCCAAATCGGACCGTTAGAAATCGGTGAGGAAAAATTAAGTTATTGCTGGCAATACGACTGCGTCGCTGATGACAGGGCCTTTTGGTACAGGTCGTCGAGCTGCCGCCCGCGGGTGACGCCGCTTCGCGCGGCGTCGAGTTGGGCGCCACATTCCGGCGAATGCAGCACGCCCCAGTTGCCCGACAGCTGGGTCAGCATCGTCTGGTTGAGGGCGTCGATCGCCGACCGCGACGACGACAGGTCCGGTGCGTCGGGCGGAGCGCTTCCCGGATTCAGCTTCCAGTCCGCGAACCGGCCGTATTCGACGGCCTCGGTGGCGCTGATCTGGTCTCCGAACACCCGGGTGACGTAATCGCGGTCGATGTGTTGGGCGACGGCCTCGTCACCCAGCCTGGCCAGTTCCTGCTGGACGCGCGCCGGATCTTCGATGGCGCCGTGCTGGTGCCACTTGTAGGCGGCAACCGAGTCGGCGATCTGCAGCCGTTGCGCGGCCGCGTCGACCAACGGGGTGAGCGGACTCACGGTGTCGGCCCGGGCGGGCGCCACCAGCATCGCCAGGCTCACGACCGCGATCCCCCAACGCACTACTGCGCCTGACGGAGACGTCAGGCGCAGTAGTGACCGAGCGGGCGGTTGGGTTATCCGCCGCCGCCAGGCGAAGCGCCCAGAGTGCCCTGCAGGTCGGGCTTCATGGCGTTGAGCTGGGCTCCCCAGTACTCCCAGCTGTGCGTTCCGTTGGCGTTGAAGTTCCACACCGCGTTGTGGCCGCCGGCGCCGTTGTAGGCGTCCTGGAACTTCAGGTTGCTGCTGCGCACGAAGTTCTCCAGGAACTCGGCCGGCATGTTGGCCCCGCCGAGCTCGGACGGCGTGCCGTTACCGCAGTACACCCAAAGCCGGGTGTTGTTGCCGACCAGCTTCGGGATCTGCAGGGTCGGGTCGTTGCGCGCCCACGCCGGGTCGCTCGACGGACCCCACATGTCGTTGGCCTTATAGCCACCGGCGTCACCCATCGCCAGACCGATCAGGCTCGGCCCCATTCCCTGCGACGGGTCCAGCAGCGCCGACAGCGAGCCGGCGTAGATGAACTGGGCCGGGTGGTAGGCGGCCAGGATCATCGCCGACGAACCGGCCATCGAGATGCCGACCGCCGCACTTCCGTTCGGCTTCACACTCTTGTTGGACTGCAGGTACTGCGGCAGCTCGCTGGTGAGGAAGGTCTCCCACTTGTACGTCTGGCAACCGGCCTTACCACAGGCCTGGTTGTACCAGTCGCTGTAGAAGCTGGATTGACCACCGACCGGCATGACGATCGACAGGCCCGACTGGTAGTACCACTCGAACGCAGGGGTGTTGATGTCCCAGCCGTTGTAGTCGTCTTGGGCCCGCAGACCGTCCAGCAGATAGACCGCGGGGGAGCCGCTGCCGCCGCTTTGGAACTGGACCTTGATGTTGCGGCCCATGCCGGCGGACGGCACCTGCAGGTACTCGACTGGCAGGCCCGGCCGCGAAAACGCATTCGCGGTTGGAGCGCCGCCGGCAAGACCGATCAGGCCCGGCAGTGTGGCTGCCGCCGCTGTGCCGACCAAAAGCCGGCGCCCCCAGGCCCGGACCTTCTCGCTCAGATCTGTCATACCTGCCCCTTGTCGATGTGATCAGTGTGATCGTGGTCTCACAGGAATTTACCGTGTGAGTCCGTCAAATGTCGATTGGGACGCGAACGCGTCTCGTTTCGGCATCGCTTTTCACTTCACAATTTCGCCACCCGGCGCAACCGGGCGGCGTCGGGCCCCGCGTACCCGCTGTATGACCGCCCCACACACCGGGTGAGAAAACGCCAGGCCGCAGCGGGTTTACGTCGAGTCGAGCTCTCGCGATGCCCCACGCTTTTAGAATCCCCCGAAATGAAGCCCGGACCGGATTCGCTGATCGCCACCGGCGCGCCGCGCGTCGGCAGTTTGATCGTTTGACGGCACCACGGTCGCGCGGTGCGGGGCATTTAATTTGCGCGGCCGATAAAGCCTGGTTTGGCGACCCAGAGGCCCCCCGCACTACGGCCCTCGCGGCCCTCGCGGCCCTCACCTCGTCGGAGCTCTGCAACCGGCGGCAACCGGCTGAAGCGGCGAACCCGCCTGCGGCCCAGCCCCGTTTCACCGCGCCGCCCTTTCATCTGGCGATTCCGCTGTCATGCCCGACCGGGGCAGCCGGACTTGCGCCGACCGCGTAGGCTGCTCTCGAAGCAAGCCGATGAAGACCACGCTATCCCGCGTCTGTTCCGGCTCTCTCGAATCACCGCGCCCGCGGCTTCATGGTGCGCGTAGATGCGGCTGAGGGCGTCGGACGCGGGACCGATTGGGGCATAGATTTGGACACGGTTCTTGGCCTGTCAGTGACGCCGACCGCCGTTGGTTGGGTCCTCGCCGAAGGACATGGCGCCGACGGCACCATCCTCGATCACCAAGAGCTGGTGTTGCGCGCGGGCCACGGTGTGCGCGCCGTGGGCACCGCAGAACAAGTGGTGGACGAGGTATTGCGGGTCGACACCGAGGCGGCCGCGAGCGATCGCCGGCTGCGTGTCATCGGAGTGACCTGGAACGACGAAGCATCCGCACAGGCCGCGCTGGTCTTGGAGGCCTTGACCGACGCGGGATTCGACAACGTCGTGCCGATCCGGTTCCTCGAAGCCATCGAGACGTTGGCTCGGGCCATCGCGCCCGTCATCGGCTACGAGCAGACCGCCGTCTGCATCCTCGACCGGGACTCGACGACCGTGGTCATGGTCGACACGCACGACGGTGAGACCCAGACGGCCACCAAGCACGTGCGGGGCGGCTTCGACGGCCTGACCCGCTGGCTGACCGGCATGTTCGAGCGCAACGGATGGCAGCCCGGCGGCGTCGTCGTGGTGGGCGGCCACAGCGACATCGACGGCCTCTCCTGGCAGCTCGAAACGACTTTGCCGGTACCGGTTTTCGTGCAATCGATGGCCCAGGTGACGATCGCGCGCGGCGCGGCGCTG
>NZ_LZLU01000220.1:0-570 GCF_001673415.1 Mycobacterium sp. 1165196.3
TAGGTGCCGTCGGGGTTGAGGCAGTCGGCCAGGGTGCGGGCCAGCCCGGCGAGTTGTTCGGGGCGAAACCGGCTGCCTTCGGCGGCCAATCGCGCTTCGGCCTGCTCGCGGGTGGGCATGTCGATCCAGCCGGGCAGCTGGTGGTAGAACTTGCGGATCACCGCGACCTGGCCCGCACCCAGGGCGCCGTCGCGTTGTCCGGCGGCGGTGGCGGGCAGCATCGGGCCCAGCGGGTCGCCGGTCAGGCCGTGGCGTGGGCCCAAATCGCGTGCTTCGTTGAGGCGGCGGGCGGCTTCGGCGCGGCTGATCAGGGTCGCCTCGGCGATGGCGTGGACCACCGTGGCGCCGAGTTCGACCGAGGGTGCTTGGCGGGCCAGGGAATTGATCACGGGGTGCTCGACGGCCGGGATGCGCAGGCGCTGCTTTTCGCAGCGCGCCAACACCACCAACTGTTGCCGCGGGGCGAGCGCGTCGACGTTCAGCGCGCAGACCCGATCCCAGGCGGCATCGAGCGCGTCGAACGCCGCCTCGACATCCTGCTCCTCACTCACACCGCCAAACTAGCGAGGA
>NZ_LZLU01000221.1:0-52498 GCF_001673415.1 Mycobacterium sp. 1165196.3
GCGGGGCTACATGTCCAAGATCTTCAACGACGCGTGGATGTCGTCGTACGGCTTCCTGCGCAGCCGCCTGGACGGGTGGGTGTGCACCAGGTCGGGCAGGGCGCCGGATTTGCCCCGCAGCACGTCGCCGACCCTGGCCTCCTCGGTGGACCCGTCCAGGCGGCTGCGCAGGAAGCCGTACGACGACATCCACGCGTCGTTGAAGATCTTGGACATGTAGCCCCGCCCGCCGTCGGGCAGCAACACCACCACGATCGAGTCGGGCCCGGCCTGCTCGGCGACCTTGAGCGCGGCGACCACCGCCATGCCGCACGACCCGCCGACCAGCATCGCTTCCTCGCGGGCCAGCCGCCGGGTCATGTCGAACGAGTCGGAGTCGGACACCGCGATGATCTCGTCGGGCACCGTCCGGTCGTACGCCTGCGGCCAGAAGTCCTCACCGACGCCCTCCACCAGGTAGGGCCGGCCGGTGCCGCCGGAATACACCGACCCTTCGGGGTCGGCGCCGATGATGCGCACCGCGCCGCCGGACACCTCTTTGAGGTAGCGGCCGGCGCCGGTGATCGTCCCGCCGGTGCCGATGCCGGCGACGAAGTGGGTGACCTTGCCGTCGGTGTCGGCCCAGATCTCCGGGCCGGTGGTCGCGTAGTGGCTGGCCGGGCCTTCCGGGTTGGCGTACTGGTCGGGCTTCCACGCGCCGTCGATCTCGGTGACCAGCCGGTCGGAGACGCTGTAGTAGCTGTCCGGGTGGTCGGGCGGTACGGCGGTGGGGCACACGACGACCTCGGCGCCGTAGGCCATCAGGACGTTGCGCTTGTCCTCGCTGACCTTGTCGGGGCAGACGAACACGCACTTGTAGCCGCGGTGCTGGGCGACGAGGGCCAGCCCGACGCCGGTGTTGCCCGAGGTGGGTTCGACGATGGTGCCGCCCGGTCGCAGCTGTCCGCTGGCTTCGGCGGCGTCGATCATCTTGACCGCGATTCGGTCCTTCGAGCTGCCACCGGGATTGAGGTATTCGACCTTGGCCGCCACGATGCCGGCGCCGTCAGGGACGACGGAGTTCAGCCGCACCAGCGGTGTGCCGCCGATGAGGTCACTGATGTGCTGAGCGATCCGCATGCATTCATCGTCTCAGGCGGATTCGCGCGGCGCACAACCGCTGTGCGGCGTCTACTCCGTGGCCTCGCGAATGTAGTCGCCGATCTGGCGCAGCGAGCGCACGGCCTCGGGCACCATCGGCGCGGCCAGTTGGAAGTCGTGGACCTGTCCGGGCCACACCCGCACCTCGGCCGGCACGCCCACCGCGGCGAGCCGGCTCGCCGCCAGCCGCGCGTCGTGCAGCAGCACCTCGGAGCCCGACACGTGAATCAGCGTGCGCGGCAGGCCCGGCTTGATGTGGTCGAGCGGCTCGTAGACCTCTTCGGGCTTGCCGTCGACGATATTCTTCCCGGCCGCCGTCGCCACCAGCTCGGCGAGCGCATCGAACGCCCCGGCCGTGAACATGGCGTCGGTCTCGATGTTGGGGTGGGCCTGCTTGGGTTCCTTGGCCAGCTGCAGCAGGGGCGAGATCGCCACCAGCGCCGCGGGATCCTCGCCCTCCTCCTGCAGGCGTTGGGCCAGGGTGAGGGCGAGGTAGCCGCCGGCGGAGTCGCCGGCCAGCACGATCTGGTCGGGCTGGTATCCGCGCCGCCGCAGCCAGCGGTAGGCGTCGTGGCAGTCGTCCAGCGCCATCCCGACCGAATTCTTCGGCAGCAGACGGTAATTCACCACCAGGATGGGCGAGTCGGCGAACTTCGACAGGGCTTCGACGAGCCGGCCGTGGGAGTTGGCACCACAGGTCAGAAACGCGCCGCCGTGCAGGTAGACGATCACGCGGCGGCTGCCGTCGGCGGGCAGCACCCCGGGCGCGCGGACCAGCTGCGCCGAGGCGTGGGGCAGCTTGATGGTCTCGCGGACGGTGGCCGACGCGGGGATCAGCACCCGGGCCGTGAGGTCGATGAGACCCCAGGGCCATGGCAGGTTGGGGACGTGACTGCCGACGGACAGGATCGGCCGGATGGTCAGCCGTGAGGTGAGGTTGGCCAGTCGCGCGGCCACGCTGGGCCCGGACTCCAGGACCTCGACCGGCGCGCCGTCGCTGATCGCGAACTTGCGCGCCTGCGCTCGGCGGGCCTTGAGGACGTCATGTGGGCGAGCGGTATTTGCCGACGACCCCGATTCCTTGCTAGGTGCGGTCATGCTCAACACTTCCTACGCCGTTGTAGTGCGATACAGCATGTGACGAGGCGACCGAGCGTCTGGTTCAGCCGTTTGCCAAGGCGCTCAGCCATCCCTTGTCTTCAGCTTGACAGCGGTTGCTTAGTGCAACGTAGGAAATTGCTGATTCGATACCGGTTTTGCTTCGCACCGTGATCAGTTCGTTTTCCAGCCGGCCGCGCGAACGTCGAAGCCGCTCTAAAATCGATTGCGTGACCATGCGGGTGCCACGCCGTTCGGCGATCGCCCTGGCCACAGCGGGCGCGCTGGCCTCAACAGGAACCGCCTACCTGGGGGCACGCAGTCTGTTGGTCGGCCAGGCCACTCATGCGCGCACGATCATTCCGAAGTCCTGGGACATCCCGCCCCGCGCGGACGGCGTGTACGAGCGCGGCGGCGGGCCGGTCCAGCGGTGGCACCGCGGCATGGCGGTCGACTCGCACCTGATGATCTTCGGTGACTCGACCGCCGCGGGATACGGCTGCATGAGCGCCGACGAAGTGCCCGGGGTGCGGATCGCCCGGGGCCTGGCCGAGCAGACCGGCAAACGAATCCGGTTGAGCACCAAGGCGATTGTCGGGGCCACCTCCAAGGGCGTGTGCGGGCAGGTCGACGCCATGTTCGTGGCCGGCCCGCCGCCGGACATCGCGGTGATCATGGTCGGCGCCAACGACGTGACCGCGCTCAACGGCATCAGCCAGTCGGCGCAGCGGCTGGCACTGACCGTCCGCAAGCTGCGCGCCCGCGGCGCCGTGGTGATCGTCGGCACCTGCCCGGACCTCGGATTCATCAGCGCCATTCCGCAGCCGCTGCGGTCGCTGGCGCACGAGCGCTGCCTGCAGCTGGCCCGCGCCCAGACCGCGGCGGTCCGGTCGGCCGGCGGCGTGCCGGTGCCGTTGGCGCAGCTGATGGCCCCGCAATTCCGCGCGACACCCGAGGCCATGTTCTCCGCCGACGGCTATCACCCCTCGGCACCCGCCTATGCGCTGGCGGCCGACGCGCTGCTGCTCGCCCTCTGCGACGCGCTGGGCGAGAAGGTGGAGCGTCCACCGCTGAGCCCGCCGGTGCCCGCGGCGGCGCCGGTGCTCGGTCAGCGGCACACCCGCAGCAGTGTCATGTCGCGGCTGTGGCGGCGTCCGGCGCCCGGACCTGCCCCGTCTTCGTGCCCCGAGGTCGGCAGCGACTAGATTTGTTGTCGCCGGTCGGAGCGGACCCACCACCCGGTGCCAAGCGAGCCAGCCCCATCTGTGGGATCTGCAGGGATCTGAAGGGAACAACCATGCCTGAAGCCGTCATTGTCTCAACCGCTCGCTCGCCGATCGGCCGCGCGATGAAGGGGTCGCTGGTCAACATGCGCCCCGACGACCTGACCGTCCAGATCGTGCGCGCCGCACTCGACAAGGTGCCCGCACTGAACCCCCACCAGATCGATGACCTGATCCTGGGCTGCGGCCAGCCCGCCGGCGAATCCGGATACAACCTGGCGCGGGTCATCGCCGTCGAACTCGGCTACGACTTCCTGCCGGGCACCACCGTCAACCGGTACTGCTCGTCGTCGCTGCAGACCTCCCGGATGGCCTTCCACGCGATCAAGGCCGGTGAGGGCGACGCGTTCATCTCCGCCGGTGTGGAGACCGTCTCCCGCTTCGCCAAGGGCAGCGCCGACTCCTGGCCGGACACCAAGAACTCGCTGTTCGGCGAGGCCCAGGAGCGGTCGGCCGCCGCGGCCGAGGGCGCCGACGAGTGGCACGACCCCCGCGCCGACGGCAACGTGCCCGACGTGTACATCGCGATGGGGCAGACGGCCGAAAACGTCGCCCTGCTGACCGGCATCAGCCGCGAAGACCAGGACCACTGGGGTGTGCGCAGCCAGAACCGCGCCGAGGAAGCGATCAAGAGCGGGTTCTTCGAGCGGGAGATCACCCCGGTGTCCCTGCCCGACGGCACCACGGTGAGCACCGACGACGGCCCGCGCCCCGGCACCACGTACGAGAAGATCAGCCAGCTCAAGCCGGTGTTCCGGCCCAACGGCACGGTGACCGCCGGCAACGCGTGCCCGCTCAACGACGGCGCCGCCGCGGTGGTGATCACCAGCGACACCAAGGCCAAGGAACTGGGCCTGACGCCGCTGGCGCGCATCGTGTCCACCGGGGTCAGCGGCCTGTCCCCGGAGATCATGGGCCTGGGCCCGATCGAGGCGACCAAGAAGGCGCTGGCGCGCGCCAACCTGTCGGTCAGCGACATCGACCTGTTCGAGATCAACGAGGCGTTCGCCGTCCAGGTGCTGGGTTCGGCGCGTGAGCTGGGCATCGACGAGGACAAGCTGAACGTGTCCGGTGGGGCGATCGCGCTGGGCCACCCGTTCGGCATGACCGGCGCACGCATCACCACCACGCTGCTCAACAACCTGCAGACGCACGACAAGACGTTCGGCCTGGAGACCATGTGCGTCGGCGGCGGCCAGGGCATGGCGATGGTGATCGAGCGGCTGAGCTAGGCCGCTGCTCGTCAACTGGGCGCCCGGCGCGGTGAGTGTGAAACCTGGGCGGTGAGTGTGAAACCTCGGCGACGACACGCCGAGTAACCCCGCCGCCGCTTCACACTCAACGGCGGCACTGCACGCGAAAGCGCTCCAACACGAAAAGACCGGCACGCCAAGGGGGCGTGCCGGTCTTTTCGTTGACGAGAGCTAGTCGTTCTGCAGATAACTCAGCAGACGCAGGATCTCGATGTACAGCCACACCAGCGTCACGGTCAGGCCCAGGGCGATACCCCATGCCGCCTTGTCCGGCGCGCCGGCGCGGACCATCTGGTCGGCCGCATCGAAGTCGATCAGGAAGCTGAACGCCGCGATCGCGATGCACACCAGCGAGAAGATGATGGCCACCGTGCCGCCGCTGCGCAGGCCCAGGCCGGTGCCGCCGTTGACGTGGAACATCGCCAACACGAAGTTGCCGAGCATCAGGGCCAGCACGCCGAACATCGCGGCAACCAGCATGCGGGTGAACTTGGGCGTCACCCGGATCGCGCCGGTCTTGTAGACGACGAGCATGCCGAAGAACACCCCGAACGTGCCCAGGACCGCCTCACCGATCAGCGCCCCGGCGTTGGCGTTGGACACCGAGAAGTTGGCGAAGACGAACGAGATCGCGCCCAGCACCAGGCCCTCGAGCACGGCGTAGCTCAGCACGATGCCCGGGTTGTCCTGCTTGCGGCCGAAGGTGGCGACCAGCACCAGGACCAGGCCGCCCAATCCGCCGATCAGCGCCAGCGGCATGGCCAGCGCCACGTCGCGGGCGACCAGGAAGTAGGAGACCACGGCGGAGATCGCCAGCACGGCCAGCGTGATGCCGGTCTTGGTGACGACGTCGTCGATGGTCAGCGGACGCGAGGCTTTGGCCTCCTGGTACGGGGCCGCGTAGGGAGCCGCGTAGGGGTCGGCCCCATACCCCTGCATCGGGGGCGCGGCCGTGCCGAATTGTGCGTATCCGCCCCTCTGCTTAGGCAGCGAACGAAATACCGGGTTGCTTGTCTCCCGCACCGTCGGATCCTCTCTAATTGGCTTCGAGCTGTGCGAACACAATCTCAACGATCGGCGTTGCGCCCTGGTTCCCAGCGGACCTGGGCGTTTTCCGGTGTATTTCCGGCTCTATATAGCCTCCGCCGTTGTCGTCGCGTTAAAGATAACCCTTACCCGCGGGTACTGCGCCGGTCGTGACGATCTAGATTTCTTCCTCGAGGCTGGACCGGCTTGAGGGAGGCGAAAGCGTGACCGACGGATCCGATGAGGTTCTGACCGAAGTCGAGGGAAGCGTCGGCTTGATCACTCTCAACCGCCCCAAGGCGATCAACTCGCTGAACCAGCAGATGGTGGACGCGCTGACCGCCGTCCTCACCGACTGGGCCGACGACGACGCGGTGCGCGCGGTGGTGCTCTCAGGCGCCGGTGAACGCGGGCTGTGCGCCGGCGGCGACGTGGTGTCCATCTATCACAGCGCGCGCAAGGACGGGGTCGAGGCGCGTCGCTTCTGGCGCGACGAGTATCTGCTCAATGCCCAGATCGCCGAGTTCGCCAAGCCCTACGTGGCGTTGATGGACGGCATCGTGATGGGTGGCGGCGTGGGCGTCAGCGCGCACGCGAACACCCGGGTGGTCACCGACACCTCCAAGATCGCCATGCCTGAGGTCGGCATCGGCTTCATCCCCGACGTCGGCGGGGTCTACCTGCTGTCGCGGGCGCCCGGCGGTCTGGGCCTGCACGCCGCGCTGACCGGGGCGCCGTTCTCCGGAGCCGACGCCATCGCGATGGGCTTCGCCGACCACTACGTCCCGCACGGCGACGTCGAGGCGTTCCGCCGCGCGGTGATCACCGACGGCGTCGAGCGCGCACTCGACAAGTACACCGTCGAACCGCCGGCCAGCGAGCTTGCCGCGCAACGTGATTGGATCGACGATTGCTTCTCCGGCGATACCGTTGCGGACATCGTCGCCGCGCTTCGCGGGCACGGCGCCGGCCCGGCCGAGGACGCCGCCGACCTGATCGCCACCCGCTCCCCGGTAGCGCTGTCGGTGACCCTGCAGGCGGTGCGGCGCGCGGCCGGCCTCGAAACGCTCAAAGACGTTCTGGTGCAGGACTATCGGGTGTCGTCGGCGTCGCTGCGCTCACACGATCTGGTGGAGGGCATCCGCGCACAGCTGATCGACAAAGATCGCAACCCGAAGTGGTCCCCGGCGGAGCTGTCCGCGGTCACCGCGGCCGACGTCGAGGCGTATTTCACCCCGGTCGACGACGACTTGAGTTTCTAGAAAGGCGGTTTGGATGACAGAGGCAGATTACGAGACCATCCTCGTCGAACGCGACGACCGCGTCGGCATCATCACCCTGAACCGGCCGAAGGCCCTCAACGCGCTCAACACCCAGGTGATGAACGAGGTCACCAGCGCGGCAGCGGATTTCGACGCCGACCCCGGTATCGGGGCGATCATCATCACCGGCTCGGCCAAGGCGTTCGCCGCCGGCGCCGACATCAAGGAGATGGCCGAGCTGTCCTTCGCCGACGCCTTCGGCGCCGACTTCTTCGCCCCGTGGAGCAAGCTCGCCGCCGTCCGCACCCCCACCATCGCCGCGGTCGCCGGCCACGCGCTGGGCGGTGGCTGCGAGCTCGCCATGATGTGCGACGTGCTGATCGCCGCCGACACAGCGAAATTCGGCCAGCCCGAGATCAAACTCGGTGTGCTGCCGGGCATGGGCGGCTCCCAGCGGCTGACCCGCGCCATCGGCAAGGCCAAGGCCATGGACCTGATCCTGACCGGCCGCACCATCGGCGCCGAAGAAGCCGAACGCAGCGGTCTGGTGTCGCGGGTGGTGCCGGCCGACGACCTGCTGACCGAGGCCAAGGCCGTCGCGACCACCATCTCCCAGATGTCGCGGTCGGCCGCCAGGATGGCCAAGGAGGCCGTCAACCGCGCGTTCGAGTCGACCCTGGCCGAAGGACTTCTCTACGAGCGCAGACTCTTTCACTCGACGTTCGCGACGCAGGACCAGTCCGAAGGGATGGCGGCCTTCGTCGAGAAGCGTCCACCGAACTTCACCCACCGCTAGGACGCGTACATGAGCGAACGGGTTTCCGCGACCAACACCGAGGCAGCTCACCTCCCGGCCGACGCCGTCGAGGAGTCCGCGGGAGCCGAGCCGGACGCCGCGCCGGCACCGGTGGCCGCACCGCGATTCGGTCGCGCCGCGCCCACCCTACCGTGGACCGAAAAGCCTTGGTGGGTAAGGCATTACACGTTCACCGGCACCGCGGTGGGCCTGGTCTTCATTTGGCTTTCGCTCACACCGTCGCTGCTGCCGCGCGGCCCGCTGTTCCAGGGGCTGGTCAGCGGGCTCTCCGGCGCCATCGGCTATGGCCTGGGCGTGTTCGCGGTCTGGCTGGTGCGCTTCATGCGCGAAAAGGATCACAGCCCGGCGCCGCCAGGCTGGGCGTGGAAGGTGCTGATCCCGATCGGCGTGGTGGGCCAGGTCCTCATGGCGATCTGGTTCCACGTGTGGCAGGACGACGTGCGCGACCTGATGGGCGTGGCGCATCTTCAGTGGTACGACTACCCGCTGGCCGGGGTGCTGTCGGTGGTGGTGCTGTTCACGGTGGTCGAGCTGGGCCAATTCACCCGCTGGCTGGTCAGGGTTTTGGTCGACCAGGTTGACCGGTTCGCACCGTTTCGGCTCTCGGCCACCATCGTGGTCGTCACGCTGGTGGTCCTGACCATCACCCTGCTCAACGGCGTGGTGCTCAAGTTCGCCATGCGGACCATGAACCACACCTTCGCCTCGGCCAACGAGGAGATGAATCCCGACACCGCTCCCCCGAAAACCCCGCTGCGATCCGGTGGCCCGCAGTCCCTGGTGTCGTGGGAGTCGTTGGGCCGCGAGGGCCGCGTCTTCGTCGAGGGCGGCCCGACGGTCGAGCAACTCGCCACCTTCAACGGAGCACCGGCCATCGAGCCCATCCGCGCCTATGCCGGACTGGACTCGTCGAAGGGCATCACGGCCGCCGCCGAGCTCGCGGCACAGGAGTTGGCGCGCACCGGCGGACTGCGGCGCGCCGTCGTCGCGGTGGGCACCACCACCGGCACCGGCTGGATCAACGAGGCGGAAGCCTCGGCGCTGGAATACATGTACAACGGCAACACCGCGATCGTGAGCATGCAGTACTCGTTCCTGCCGAGCTGGCTCTCGTTCCTGGTGGACAAGGAGAACGCCCGGCACGCCGGGCAGGCCCTGTTCGAGGCCGTCGACAAGCTGATCCGCCAGCTGCCCGAAGCCCAGCGACCCAAGCTCGTGGTGTTCGGCGAGAGCCTGGGATCGTTCGGCGGCGAGGCGCCGTTCTTGAGCCTGAACAACGTGTTGGCGCGCACCGACGGGGCGTTGTTCAGCGGGCCGACCTTCAAGAACACCATCTGGACCGATCTGACGTCGACCCGTGACGGCGGGTCGCCGGAGTGGTTGCCGATCTACCAGGACGGCAGGTATGTCCGATTCGTCGCTCGCGCAAAGAATTTGACGCGTCCCGACGCGCCGTGGGACCACCCGCGGGTGGTGTATCTGCAGCACGCGTCGGATCCCATCGCCTGGTGGACGCCCGACCTGTTGTTCAGCAAGCCCGACTGGCTGAACGAACCGCGCGGCTATGACGTGCTGCCGCAGACGCGCTGGATTCCGGTCGTGACCTTCCTCCAGGTGTCGGCCGATATGGCCGTGGCGGTGGATGTCCCCGACGGCCATGGCCACCGCTACGTCGCCGACGTCGCCGACGGCTGGGCCGCCGTGCTGTCACCGCCCGGCTGGACCCCGGACAAAACCGCGAAACTGCGCCCGCTGCTGCACTCGGACGAGACGGCCTAGGGCCAGACGACCCAGAGCCAGCGGCGGGCGGCCGAGCCGGTGTCCGCGAACACCGGATCGACCCGCGCCGGCCCGCTTTTCAACGAGTGTTGAAATGATATCGTTCGCAGCGTGTCGCCGCCTGGGGAAGTTCAGAAGCGGCGCGGTAGACGCCAAGGCGAGCCGGTATCGCGCGACGCGGTGCTTGGCGCGGCCAAGCGGCAGTTCGCCGCCCATGGCTACGACAAAACAACGCTGCGGACGATTGCAGACGATGCGCGAGTAGACCCGTCGATGGTTTTGTATCTCTTCGGCTCGAAGGCGGCATTGTTCCGCGAGTCGATGAAGCTGGTGCTGCCCTCTGATTTGCTAACGACTGAGATCGCTCGCCAAGACGACGACTTAGGCTGCCGCATAGTGCGGGCCTACCTCGGTATCTGGGAGCAGCCTGATACGGCCGCGAGCATGGTGTCGATGGTGCAGTCGGCGACGTCGAACAGCGATGCCAACGATGCATTTCGCGGTTTCCTGCACGACTATCTGCTCACCGCGGTGTCCAGCGCCCTGGGCGGTGGCGATGAAGCGCGTCTGCGCGCAATGCTGGCCGCGACCAACCTCGTCGGCACTGGAATGCTGCGGTACGTCATGCGTGTGCCTCCACTGTCGTCGCTCGGCGTTGATGAGGTGGTCGGGTTGGTGGGGCCAGCCGTGCACCGGTTCCTCACCGCCCCCGCCGATGAGCTGGGGCTCGGCCTGGCGACGCAATAACCCGCCACGGCGCGCGAAGATGCGGTCCCGTGCCTGCCGGACAGCCACCGAACCAGCGCCGGCGACGCGGCGGTGACCTCGAAGATGCCGTACGGAACGCGCCCGCACGATGCATTAATTCAATTGCGATTGAAATTTGCCCGCGATCCATCTAGAGTTCTGCCAGGGGGCCGAAGAACGGAGTCCTGATGTCACGTCTAACCGCGAAGATCCTGATTGCGGCCGTCCTCGCAATGACCGCCGTCGCCGCGGCCGCATGCGTTCCCCCGGCCGGCGTCGAATCACCCGTCGGGGTTGCAGTTAACTAGTGGGCCCGGCTTTGGCAGGTTCCCAACGCAACGTCGCCGTTGCTGACCACCTCAACGAAGCAACGACTGACGAGGCGACCTAGAGCCAGCGGCGGGCGGCCGAGCCGGTGTCCGCGAACACCGGATCGACCCGGCCCCCCGCCAGCTCGCTTAGCACGCCGGCGCCGGCCAGCGCGTGATAGCCCCCGATGACGTCGGTGGCGCGGTGCAGGCCGATGTCCAGCAGCGCCGCCGCGGCCAGGCTGGACGTGTAGCCCTCCGAGCACAGGATCACCCATTCGACGTCGTCGCCGACCGCCTCGGGCAGCCTGGCCTCGCTGGTGGGATCGCAGCGCCACTCCAGCACGTTGCGTTCGATCACCAGCGCCCCGGGCACCTCGCCCTCACGAAACCGCTGGGCCTGCGGCCGGATGTCGACCAGCACCGCGCCGCGGCGCACCGCGTCGGGCACTTCCACCGCGGGCAACCGGCGAAACCGGCGCCGGGCGGATCTCAGGACGACGTCGATGCGGCTCATGGCGATCCTTCCGGCTGGTCGGTCAGTTCGGTACGTTCGCGGCGCAACGTCTTGCGGTCGGTGATCTCGTAGTACGACATCGCGGTCAGGGGCGGCGAGTACGCGTGCACGCTCAGCGTCGGCTGCACCGGCGCGGCGCCCGGCACCCCCGCGCCCGGCAGCGCGACGGGCGCCGACACTGGGCGGGGCGCCCAGACCACGTCGTGCACCCAGCCCAACGGGAATCCGGCCTGATCGCCGGCGTCGAGCCGACGGCGTCGCAAAGCCCTTCCGTCCCAACGATATTCGTTGAGCGATCCGGACAGAACGGTCAACGCCCCCAGCGACCCGCCGTGGTCGTGCAGTTCGGTCGGCTGCCCGGGCACCCAGCTGATCAGCCAGACGTCGAGCTCCTCGTCGCCGTGGATGCGGGTGAACCAGCGCCGCGACTGCGGTATGCCTCCCGGCGGCAGCAGGTGATCGCAGCGCCCGCTGAGCACATCGTCGGCGGCCCGGTCGGTGGCGTAGAGCAGATCGGGTACGCGAAGCCGGGTCGGACCGGCGGACGGGGTGGAAAGGGTGCGGGGGCGCAGGGCAGCCTCAGTGGCTACGGGAACAGACATTAGAGGAGCTCCAGGGCGAAAACGGAAAGGACAAGCGGCGGCGTGTTACGGCCGACAACACTCGCAAAATCCGAAGCGCTCCATCACGGCCGCAAGTGTTGCATAGATTGAGACCGTGCGCTGGTGCGGTGATCGGTCCCGGCGATGGGGCGCGGTGGTGGTGGCGACCTTCGTGGTGGGCATGGCCCTGACGGCCACGGGGTGCTCGCACGGCGCGCACACCGGTGCTCCCTCGTCCTCGTCGGCGCGGCCGTCCGGCATCCCCAAGGGCCCCGGTTCGGCGCCCCCGGGTGCGGTCGGCCTGTCCCCCTCGGGCGTGACGACCAGGGTCGATGTGCCCGCGGACTCCACCGAAGAGGAGTACTACCAGGCCTGTCACGCCGCGCAGCAGTGGATGGACGCCCAGCCCAAGACCGGTGCGTCACTGTTCGAGCCCTATCTGTCGATGGTGCAGGCGTCACCGACGGGCACCGCGGGCAGCTGGAACGCGCCCTGGTCGAAGCTGACCCCGGCCCGCCAGGCGGCCGTGATCGTCGCCGCGCGGGCGGCCGCCAACAACGAATGCGGGTAGCGCCGCGCCCGGAGTGCGCGCCGCCGCGTAATTGAGATCACGGCTGAAAAAACTGCCCTGGCCGCCCGGTCACCTCGCGCCTCCGCGCAAAATGGAGGGGTGCCTGACGAAGTTCCGCGTCGCTCAGCACCGACCCGGGTGGCACTCGCGCTCGGCAGCGGCGGCGCTCGCGGCTACGCGCACATCGGGGTGATCGAGGCCCTGGCGGCGCGCGGCTACGAGGTGGTGGGCGTCTCCGGCTCGTCGATGGGCGCCCTGGTCGGCGGTCTGCAGGCGGCCGGGCGACTCGACGAGTTCGCCGACTGGGCGAAGTCGCTGACCCAGCGCACCATCCTGCGGCTACTGGACCCGTCCATCAGCGCGGCCGGTGTGATGCGGGCCGGCAAGATCTTGGACGCGGTGCGCGACGTCCTGGGCCCGGTCGCCATCGAGGACCTGCCCATCCCGTACACCGCGGTGGCGACCGACCTGTTGGCGGGCAAGTCGGTGTGGTTTCAGCGCGGCCCCCTCGACGAGGCGATCCGCGCGTCCATCGCCATCCCCGGGGTGATAGCCCCCCATGCGGTCGACGGGCGGCTGCTCGCCGACGGCGGCATCCTGGATCCGCTGCCGATGGCCCCGCTCGCCGCGGTCAACGCCGATTTGACCATCGCGGTGAGCCTGTCCGGCAGCGAGGCGATCGGCAACCGCGAGCCGGAGCCCGGCGCCACCGTCGAGTGGTTGACCCGCATGGTGCGCAGCACCTCCGCGCTGCTCGACACGGCCGCCGCCCGTTCGCTGCTCGATCGGCCGACGGCGCGGGCCGTGCTGAGCAGACTGGGCGGCCCGAGCGGGGAGGCCGACGGCTGGGCGGACGCCCCGGATGACGAGCGGCCCGCGGCCGACGACGACGTCGACCACGAGGTCGACGAATTACCCGGCGCCGGATTCGGCGTGCCGAAGCTGGGCAGCTTCGAGGTGATGAACCGGACCATCGACATCGCCCAGGCGGCGCTGGCGCGTCACACCCTGGCGGTTTACCCGCCCGACCTACTCATCGAGGTCCCGCGCTCGACCTGCCGGGCCTTGGAATTCCACCGGGCGGTGGAGGTCATCGAAGCCGGGCGGGCGCTGGCGAACGAGGCGCTCGACGCGCTGGACGTCGAGGACGACCCGGAATCCCCGCCCACGACCGAGCACTGAGCGGTCTCAATACCCTTGCGCGCCAAGCGCATTCACGCGCCCAGGAAGCGGGCGATGGCGGCGGCTTCGCGGCGGCCCTGCTCGCGTCCGGCCACCGCCGACGGAATGCGGCAGTCCGGGTCCAAGGCGTTGGGCCCGAACGCGGCCAGCGAATCGGCATCGGCGAACACGGCGAAGGCCGCGCCGGGGAAGGCCGAGACCTCGGCGGCCGGCCCCGCACCGAACGGCGAGGGAGCGTCGACGCCGGAGGGCACCAGCACCACCGCCGTGTCGCAGTCGGCGGCCACCACGAGGTTGACCGAGCTGGCGACCCCGCCATCCATGTAGTGGCGGTCGCCGATCGTCACCGGCGGCCACGCCCCGGGCACGGCGCAGCTGGCCGCCACCGCATCGACCAGGTCGACACCGGCGTCGCGGTCGAACACGGTCAATTCGCCGGTGGCGACGTCGATGGCGGTGAGCCGCAAGTCGCGGTCCGGCCAGTCGTGCGACGGCAGGCGGTGCGCGATCACGTCCCGGCGCACCGGCGCGGGAACGGTTTTGGTCGCCAGCGCGACGGCCCCGATCCGCTGCATCTGTTGGCGGGTCCTGTCCAGCGATTCCTCGTACGGCTCCCCCAGGGCGGTCAGGAACAGTTCGGTGATCGCCTCGATGTCGACCCCCGAATCGATCTCGGCCGACGACTCGGCGACCTGGCGGTCGAACAGCTCGGCCAGGGTGTGGCCGCTGCTCAGCTGCGCGGCGACCGCCGAGCCCGCCGAGGTCCCGACCAGCACGTCCGACTCGGTCAGCAGCCGGGCCACCGCGGGTGACTCGTCAGCGATGCCCCGCAGAACACCTGTCTCCCAGGCGATTCCCGCTATTCCCCCACCGGCCAGCACCAGCGCGCGTTTGGTTGTCACGCCGTCTACCTTGCCAGCACCGATCAGGCCAGTTGCCGGGTGTTCGGCAGGGCGTGCTGCGACTCCTCCACCGGCGAGCTCAGCTCCTCGCGACGCAGCAGATGTTTGGGCGGGTCGGGCAGGATCATGCTGCGGTGGATGTGCAGATCCGCATCGACATGGAAGAGTTCGCCCGCCGGCAGCAGCCGCCAGCGTGGCTCGTCGTCCATCACCTCGGTGGCGAACACCACCGACGACCGCTCACACAGATGCTCCGACCGGGCGTGAATCCGCTTGGTGCACAAGTCGAATTCCGCGTCATGCGACGCCTCCTCGTCGGATCGATCCAGAATGTAGAGCTGATGGGTTTCGGGGTAGCGCAGCGCCCACATGTCGGTGGCCGTGCTCAGCAACACGTTGACCGCGTAGATGGGAACGTGGTCGGCGAGCCATCGCATGGCGTCGGTGAGGCCGGCGGTGATGTCGCCGTCGCGGGCCCGGATCGACGCGGTGATCAACGCGAAGACCCGCTCGGAATCGGTGTCCCCCAACACCAAATCCTCGGTGCCGACCTCACGCAGCCGCTCGTCGAGGATGTCTAATCCTTCGAGGACGCCGTTGTGCGCGAAGATCCGCCCGTCCTGCAGGAAGGGGTGGGTGTTGTGGATGTCGAGCGAGCCGGTGGTCGCGTATCGGACATGGGCGATGACGGTCGTGCCGGTCATCCGGTGTGCCTCGGTCGCGAATGTGGCATCTTGCCAGGCCGCTATCGGCTCCTTGTACAGGTGCGGCCGGCCGTGTTCGTCGAAGACGCCCAGCCCGGTGCCGTCCGGATTCCTCCTGCTCTGCTGGGCCAGGCTGTCCGGGGCGTCCAGCAGCCAGAAGGTCGCGGTACACGCGTGCGTCCCGGCGTGCAGGCCAAAGAGTCGGCACATGGCTCCCCACGGTAGCGGTCGCGGGTCACGCCGTCAGCAAGGTCGACAGGTGACGCAGCGCCCGGCGCGCGTAGCCCTTCCACAGGCCGCCCAGCACCGGCAGGGCGCGGGCCGTCAGCGGCGAGCGCGGGCGGATGTCCCAGCGCCAGGTGATCTCGGTGCCGCCCGGGGCGGGGGCGAAGACCCATTCGCCGAGGATGTGGTCGACCAGCAGCGCCATCGGGCCGGTGATCTCCGAGAGCCGGTAGCCGAACGAGCGCGGCGGATCGACACTGGTCAGTTCCTCGCGCATGCGGGCACCACCGGCCAGGTGCACGATGCGCGTTTGGCCCGCGGCATCCCAGGCGCCGGTCTGCTCGCGCACCTCCTTGATCGGCGGGAACGGCCCATACCAACGGTGAAACAGCGCCGGGAGCGCGATGGGCAGCGTGCGGTGAAATGCGTCTGCGACCGCGACCGGGGCGACCACGGACTGATCAACAACGAGCGAATCTGGCACCGGTGTAACGCCTTTCAGCTCAGTCGTGGGCCTCGACCACCTGGTATCCGTCTTCGGCGTACCGCGACCGGATGGTCTTCTTGTCGTACTTGCCGACGCTGGTACGCGGAATCTCGTCGACGAACGTCCACCGCTCGGGCAGCCACCATCGAACGACCTTGTCGGCGAGGAACTTTCGCAGCTGTCCGGCGCTCACCGAGGAGCCGTCCTTGGCCACGATCACGGCGAGCGGCCGCTCCTCCCAGCGCTCGTCGGGAACCCCGACCACCGCGGCCTCGACCACATCCGGGTGGCCGATCAAGAGGTTCTCCAACTCCACCGAGGAGATCCATTCGCCGCCGGATTTGATGACGTCCTTGGCGCGGTCGGTCAGAGTGACGAAGCCGCGTTCGTCGATGCGGCCGACGTCGCCGGTGCGCAGCCAGCCGGAGTCGAACTTCGACTCGTCGCGACCCAGGTAGTAGGCGCCGGCGATCCACGGTCCGCGCACCTCGACCTCGCCGACGGCGTTGCCGTCGTTGGGCAGCACCTGACCGTCGTCGTCGACGATGCGCATCTCGACGCCGCAGACCGGCTGGCCCTGCGTCCCGCGGAACGCCCAGTGCTGGCCCTCCGGGGTTCCCGGCGGCGGCCACGCCATGGTGGCCAGCGGCGACGTCTCCGTCATCCCCCACAGTTGCCGGATCTGCACGTTGTGTTTTTCCTCGAAGGTGCGCATCAGCGACACCGGGACGGCCGAGCCGCCGCAGACCACCAACCGCAGCGACGACATGTCGTGGTCGGGGTCGTCCTCGAGGTGATGCAGGACGGCGTTCCAGATGGTCGGCACCGCGCCGGTCACCGTGGGCCGCAGGTCCTCGACCATCCGGACCAGCGACCGGGGGTCCAGGTGGCAATCGGGCAACACCAGGTCGGCACCGGCCATCAGCGCGGCGTAGGGCAGCCCCCAGGCGTTCGCGTGGAACATCGGCACGATGGGCAGCACGCTGTCGGTGGCCCCGACCCCGATGCCATTGGTGGTACACGCGCCCATGGTGTGCAGGAAGCTCGAACGGTGGCTGTAGACAACACCTTTCGGGTTGCCGGTGGTGCCGCTCGTGTAGCACATCGCGGCCGCGGAGTTCTCGTCGATGTGCGGCCAGTCGAACTCGGTGGGCTCGCCGTCAAGGACGTCGGCGTAGCGCAGCACGGTCTTGCCGGCCCCCTGCAGCGGCTCGGTGTCGTCGCCGACCACGATCACCGTGTGCACGGTCTCGAGGTCGGGCAGCACGGGCGCGAGCAGTTTGACCAGTGACGCGTCGACCAGCACCACTTGGTCTTCGGCCTCGTTGGCGACGAAGGCGATCTGCTCGGGGAACAGGCGAATGTTGAGGGTGTGCAGGACGGCGCCCATCGACGGCAACGCGAGGTATGCGGTGAGGTGTTCGGCGTTGTTCCACATGAACGTGCCCACCCGCTGGTCACCGGTGATACCGAGGCGGCGTAGTCCATTCGCCAGTTGCGCGGCCTGCTGACCCAGTTCCCGATACGTCGTGCGCCGGTATCCGTCGCCGGTGAAGGTGGTGACGGTGCGTTCCCCGTGCACGGTGCAGCCGTGCCGCATGATCGCGGTGATCGTCAACGGAAAGTCCTGCATGGTGCCGTCCATTGATCTACCGCCCTTACTCTCAGCGCAGCACCGCCCGTGTCGGCGACCGCCTCTTACCCTAAGCCCGAATTCAGGGTGAGTGGCGGCATCTACCGGGCCGAAACGACCCCGATCGAGCGTGCAACCAAGGCTTTGAGTGTGAACGCTGGGCGGCGACACGCCGACAAACCCCGACGAGGATTCACACTCGGCGCCGAGGATTCACAGACGCACAGGACCCCGGTGATGCTAGGCCAGCACCGGCTCCCACTCCGGCAGCTCGGGCAACCAGCCAGCGATGGACAGGTCCCGCTCGCCGGCGCGCGGCAGCGGTGTGGGCGAGGCGATGCGCGCCGCGGTCACCACGCCGGAGTAGTCGGCGACGTAGAGATGGGCGCCGTCGGGGCTTTCCACCACGCAGGACGGGTGGTGGGACACCTTGACCTCGCCGACGACCTCTTGGCGATGGGTGCTCAGCACCGTGATGCGGTCATCGCTGACCAGGTAGGCGCGCGCGCCGTCGCGACTCAGCGTCATCCTGGTGAGCGGGCCGGTGATCTCGGGCACCTTGTGGGTGCCGACGATCTCGGTGGCCCGGGTGTCGACCACGTCGAGCACCGCGCCCGCGACGGGATCGCAGCTCGCCACGTACGCCGTGGCGCCGTCGTCGCTCAGCGCCACGTCGCGCACGGGCAGGCCAAGGTCGATGACGCCGACGATGCGCGACCGGCCGCCGACCCGGCGGTTGTCGGAGCGCGTCCGGGTCTCGATCATGGCGAGGCTGCCGCCGGTCGGCCCGTTCATGCCGACGTACAGGCGCCGGCCGTCGGCGCTGACCCGCACGCATTCGGTGGTGGTACCGGTTTCGGTCGCCAGCTCGATCACCTCGAGCTCACCGGTGGTGGTGTCCAGCACCGTCACGTCGGCGCCGCGAACCGCGTTTCGGCTGGCGTACAGGTACCTGCCGTCCGGGCTCACCGTCAGGCCGCTCACGCTGTGCGCGAGCCGGTGCGTGGCGATGCGCCAGTTGGTGACGACGTCGATGACTTCGATCGCGTCATAGCCGGCGGTCGCCGTGCTGACGTAGGCGTAGTTGGCGTCCGCGCCGTTCATCGCGACCGCGAAGGGCTCGGCCAGGCCGGTGACGGTGCTCGAGACGCGGCAGGTCTTGGCGTCGACGACCGACACCATGTCGCGGCCGTAGTTCGTGACGACCAGCCGGCGCCCGTCGGGGCTGATGTCGATATCGCTGATCGGGCCGTTGTGCAGTGGGACTCGGATCACCGAGGTGGTGTCCAGCTCGAAGGCTCGCCCGTCTCGTTCGTGGTGCGCGGCTGTAGGGCCGTTCACATCGTTCACGTTTGATACCGCCTTTGCTGTGGTTGTCGGCTCTAGTGGTCGAGTGTCGACGCCGCCGAGATGTTCGCGGCGATCCGACCATCGGATCCACCGGCTTTCAGCACCGAAAGGCACTGACGAGACTGGTTTTCGGTAGTCTACTGGCCGCACATCGCCGCAAAGCAGGTCAGGAATGCTCGACGTTAGCTACGTCACTGTTCGCACTCAGGTTCTGCTCAGACTTCCAATCACGCTGTACCGCAGACGCTTACCCGTAGCGAAAGTGAGGCAAACCCGCTTCCGGCGGATTTCACCCGGGCCGCTAACCGCCTACGTGAACGGGCCTGCGGCGAATTAGTAAGGAATTCTCAGGCTTGGGTGGCGAGGAGGGAAAGATCACACCTTGCGCCGACTAGCTGAACTGCGTCTGCGGGCGAGCCAATCTGGCGCCGTCGACGGTGATGTCGAGTTTTTCGTTGTAGAACGCGATCAGACCGGCGATCTGCCCCACCGCCGGCAGCGGATAGTGGTAGGTCCACGCCAAGTCCTCGTGCAGGGCGTCGCCCACCCGTACCGACCAATAGCCCGACGTCACTCCCTTGTACGGGCACAGTGTCTGCGTCGCGCTGGGTTCCAGGTGCTCGAAGGCCACATCGGTAGGATCGATGTAATACCTTGTGGGCAAACCGGTTTCGAACAGCAAAACGGGAGAAGTGGTGTCGGCTAACGCAATTCCGTCGAGTTCGACCCGCACGTGGCGGTGCGAGCGTAAGGCGTCGACGCGTGCGTACGGGTTGCGCGGGTGACCGTAGATCGGCTCGTCTTCCTCGAACCAGCGCAACGGATTCCATTCGAAGCGCACGGTACCGGCCAACGCGCCGCCGCCGTCGGCGTCGAACACCCGCGCGGCGGACTCGTGCGTCTGGCCGGCACCCACCAGTGAGTACAGCCGGGACAGGCCGAATTGCACCTTCTGGGCGTGGTTTTCGTCGCGCAGGAACTCGGTGCGGACGTCGGCGAGCGGGATGTAGTACTGCGGGTAGTAAGGGACCTCCCACACGTACCGGGCGCCGGTGGTGTCGAAGACCAGCGCATCGCCGAGGTAACCGCGAACGCGCCGCGGGGCGGCTTCGATCCGGCCGCGGGCGGCAGCCATGTCGGGGTAGTCGCGTTCGGCGCTCATCGCTGACCTACTGGTCCTTGGAGGCCAGCCCGGCCGGTGCGTGGCCGATCGCTTTGTGGATGGCGTCGGCCAGCGCCAGCGCGCTCTCCTCGGTCAATTCCAGGGCCACCCGCGCCGACGGGCCGAGCTTCGGGTTGATCACGTCGATGTTGACGGTGTGGCCATAAGGCGCGTGGACGGGATGGTCGACGTACACCGTGGCGCGGCTGGCCCCGAACCATCCCGTTGCGCCCTTGCCGCTGCCGTCGATCTCGACGTGTTCGGTGAGATAGGTGCACATGGCAGACGCCTAGCCTTTCAGGTAGGTGGCGAAGAACTCATCGATGCGCCGCCAGCCGTCCACCGCGGCCTCCGGCCGGTACGCCGGACGGTCGACGGAGAAGAACGAATGGCCCGCACCCTCATAAGAGTGGAACTCGTGCGGCTTGCCGAGCTTGGTGAGTTTGGCGTCCAGGGTGGCGACGGCGGCGGGCGCCGGGAACCGGTCGTCGAGGCCGAACAGGCCCAGCAGCGGACAGCTGAGGTTGCCGGCCAGGTCAAGGATCGGCTTCATGGCCTTGGGCATGCCCTCGGGCGGGTCCTCGACGATGAACGCGCCGTAGCAGTCCACCGCCGCATCGAACGGCAGTGAGCAGGCGGCCAGGTAGGCGTGCCGTCCGCCCGAACAGTGCCCGATGACGCCGAACTTGTCGTTGGCGCCCGGCAGCGATCGCAGGTGCTCCACCGCGCCCGCGACGTCGCCGACCAATCGTTCGTCGGGCACCCCGCCCGCGGCCCGCGCCGCGGCGGCCGCGTCGTCGGGCGCGGCACCCGGGGCCTCCCGCGAGTAGAGGTTGGGCGCGACGGCGTTGTAGCCGCTGACGGCGAGCCGGCGGACGAACTCCTTGGTTTCGCGGTCGTATCCGGGCATGTGGTGGATCCACACGACGCCACCCCGCGATCCCTGCGCGAGCGGCACCGCCTGGTAGGCCTCGATCTCGTCGCCGCCGTGGCCGGTGATGGTGATGGTTTCCGCGCGCATGGCGTCCGCGCTGGGTGCGTTCATCGCGACTCCCTTTCTCCGCTCCGGCGGAGAACCCGTCATGGGGTGCCCTTGGCCGGACGCGGAGCGCGTGCCGCGGTTCGGGCCGCTCCGCCGAGAACCAACGTAGCCCAACCGCGGTGGGCGTTCAGTGCCGCTTGTCGCGCACCTTGTAGGTCGAGGGCCACGACTTGCGGGACTCGTCTCCGGTCAACGGGGTGCCCATCCCGCCGACCTTGACGGCGTAGGCCTCCTTGCCCGGGCCCACCTCGCGGTTGGCGTGCTCCTGGGCGAGGAAGTAGAGCTCGTCGATGGTGGCTTCGTCATAGGCGACGAACGAGGTTTCCCGTGCGACGTCGTCGATCCCGACCAGCATCCGGTCGGGCAGCAGTCGCGACGCCACCGCCGTGAGCCCCAGCAGCCCGAAGGGAATGATCCAGTAGCACAGGAAGAACAGCGGGGTCTTCGTGTCCAGCATCAGGGCGGCGGTGGTGCCGGCCGGGCCCGCGGGGCCTGCCAGGATCGACGGGAGCGCCGAGGACACCGTCATCGCCGCGAACGTCGCCACCCAGAGCCAGCTGAGGATCTTGACGATCCGGCCGAACAGCTCGGTTTTGATGATGTCGGGGGCCTGTTCGGCGGCGGCGAACTCGGCCACGAACGGCTTGCCGACCAGCACCCCGGTCAGCGTCACCAGGAAGATCCCGGCGTTGCTCAGCGGCAGTATCCACCGCTGCAGGAACGAGTCACTGAGCGCGAAGGTCAGCGCGGCGAGGACCAAAAGCACTGCGACGGAAGCGAAGTCAAAGAACTGCCACTTCCGGCCGGCCACGCCGCCGGCGCCCAGGCTGACAGCGGCGATCGCCAGCGCGACCAGCACGGCCGCCGCGAACGGGACGTTACCGACGAGTACCCAATACACGATCCACGGCGCGAGGCCGAACAGCATGCCCATGCTGGGTCAGTGTATGAGTGGCGGTTTGCGGCGTCGTCGGCGGCAGGCCCAAAACCTTGGTCCGCGATCGGCGGACCTGAGGGGACAGGGCGTGAGTCAAACGTCCTTGTTGGCGGCCAAATACGGTCGGGTGCACAGCGGGCCCGCGTGACTACGGACGTAGCACGAGTAGAAGGCGGACCAGCTGAGCTTGGCGGTGCGTGTCGGTTTTGTCGAAGACATGTTGCAGATGAGTGCGAACCGTCGTCACTGAGACCGACAGCTCCTGTGAAATTTCCTTCAAGCCCGCGCCATGCGCGATGCGCAAGGCAACGTCTGCCTCGGCATCGGTGAGGCGGTAGAGCCGCCGCAACAACACCGCAGGGGGTTCGGGCTCGTCCTCGGGGTCGATGATGAGAACCAAGGCCTTTGGCTTCCTCAGTGGCCCATCGGCATCACGGCAGTGGGATGGCAGCACATGGACGACATACGGCCGCTTACCGGAGGGGCGAATAGAGATGAGCGACCGCTCCGCCCGAATGGTGGAGCATCCGCCTCGAAGCGCGTCGTCTATGGCGCGATGCAGCTCTCGTTCAGTGTGCGCGCTCGTCGCAGCGATGCATCCTGACCGCATGCAAAACCCATCTCCGGCGCGGAAAATCCGTTCCGCAGCCGAATTCATTTCTTTAACTAAGTGTTCGCGGGAGACGACGACGACGATTCCGTGCCGGACAACCTCCAGTGCGTCCGCCAGCTCCGCAGTGGTGTGGCTAAGAGCGGCAAGCTTGTTTTGTGTGCGCACGGCCTGTTGCAGGTGTGGAACCAGGCCCCTCATCAACTTCACACGGTCAAACGTGTCGAACGACTCGGTGCGTCTCGGTGCCCCGACGATGAAACACGTCGGTGTGGGCCCACCCGTCAGCCGGACGAACATCCCGTCGCCAAGTTCGAGGGGATGCAACCACTCTTCGTAGAACTCCGACTTCGACACGAGCGGCATCAACTCCGTCCCCGTCCGTACCGCGGCGACCGGGCCTCGCCCGACGGCGGCAAGCACGTGATCGAAGCGGTGGTAGTACTCCACGTAGCTCTTGGCGGCGGCCGCGGGAAGGGTCGAATCGAGAACGGACCAGACCGTACTGTCTGCCAAAAACAACCCGCTGGCTGTCCCGTCCAGCGCGCGGCGAATCGAACCCAAGGCCGCCTCCCAGCGATCAGGAGTGACCGCCGCAGCGTAGATGCCAGCTATCAGGCGGGAGAAATCCTCGACAGTAACCACGGCCGGGGCTTCGATTCACCGGTTGGTATCCGCATCGATTCGCCTTCCTCGCTGTATACCTCCCGCAGGCTTCAGCAAAGGATAGTCGGATCCCGTTCGGATCGAAATGTCATCCATATAGATGAGGTGTTTGCCCACCTCATGATGCTTCCCTTGAAGTGTTCGATCCCTGTGACTCCCAGTCGGAGCCAGCAATCACCAGAAGGCATCCGCCATGTTGCACCTACTACCCAAGTCGCACTCCCCAGCCGGTCGGTCGGCGCTCGATGTCGAGCCAGCTCCGGCCGCGACGGGCATGCCGATCGACCGCCCGGATACCGGTCAAGCGACCACCGACGCCGCCCGAAACGCCTCGTCACCGGTTGTGATCAGCGAATCGGAGGTCTTGTTCAACACCGCAGTGGCCGCCGCAGCGGTGTCGCCGGCAATGATTCATCGTCACTGGTCTCGTGCAGCTTTCATATCAGCCATCGGCCATATCCACTTCAGACTGCCCGAGCCGCGGCCTGTCTATCCGCGGCGTTACACCAGCTATTTCGAGGATGGACGGATGTCTCGCATGATGGAGCACCTCTGACCAGGCAATGCGCGCTCTAGCGCGTTTCAGTCGGACGCTGGACCGGCCATGTCGGTCACGGCCGAAACATCGGACTATCACGAAAGGCAACGGGAATGTCAGAGCAAGAACAGAACATGAAGCTGATCAAGAAGGGGTACGAAGCCTTCAACGCTGGTGACGGCGATACGGTGATGAGCCTGTTCGATGAGAACGTCGAGTGGATCCAGCCGGGCGACAGCGCCATCAGCGGCACCTACCACGGCAAGCAGGAAATAGCAGAGCTGCTGGCCAAGATGAGTGAGAAGCAAGCTTCTGTCACGAGTGAGCGCATGCTCGCGGACGGCGACTTGGTAATCATGCTCGGCCAAACCACCGTGGCCGGCGAAACCACGGACGCAGCAACGGTATTCACCGTGCGCGACGGTCGCACCGTGCGGGTGCAGGCATACGGCGACACCGCGGCGCTGGAGCGCATCTTCGGCAAGAAGGTGGCGGCGACGGCCTGATCACCCGTCCCAGGCCTACTCTCCGACGAAGCAGCGGCCCGTGACCCGCTCGGGGGCGGGCCGACTGCTCTGGGTAATGGACAGCGACGTCCAGCCAATTTTTAGTGCCCCCAGTCGGACTCGAACCGACACTGGGCGGATTTTAAGTCCGCCTTTCTGAACGTTTGTCAGGTTGCTGAGACCGGGCTCCATGAGCAGATTAGCCCGTTACACAGGGATTTTGGGCACTTCACCCGTTGGTCACTTTTGGAAATCTTTGCGAGTTTCGGTGCTGTCTGTTTACAAGGTGTGTACCGTCAGTCGTACTCCACCAGCTTCCGGACCGACAGAGAGGGACCACCAATGACGACGCTCCCCGTCACCCGCTGCTTCATGTGCAATCAGGACGGCCACGACGCCAACCACTGCACCGAAGGGGCGATACCGATCGAGATGCCCGACTACGCAGAGACCTGGGACGGCACCGGGCCAGAGGGCCATCCCGGATTCAGAATCGTCTACAACGGGGACGCCGACCCCGCGGACGAGGTTGTCGTGTACGGCTTCCTAACTGAGAGTGGTGACCTTATCCGCGCTCAACTGCTGATGGGTGACTACCCGCTATCACCCAATGAGGCCAGAGAGCTAGCGGCAACCCTAGTCAAGGCTGCGGATGAACTTGAGAGGCTAGACCCGCTGTGGGTCACGACCGGCGACTTAAGCGCGTGTTCGGGTTTTTGATCGCCTTCGCATGCGGTGTGTTGGCGTTCGCTCTCATCTCGAATGCGAACTATGGCCCCAAGAAACCCAAGCGCCAGAAACCGCGCAAGCCAACCATTGAGGACGTGTGGTCGACTATCCGATCCGCTCAAAAAACAGTTGAGGATAGCTACGATCTGATCTATGGCAGACCCGGTGAATGAGACGGAACTTGGAATGGTGCCGGTCGAGGAAACCGCCAAGGTCGACACTCCTCAACCGCAACCCATTAATGCGTGGGCATCCGAGCTCGAGCCGGAGGATTACACACCTCAACAGCATTGGTTTAAACGCGGTACTCGGGTCGTGTTGCCAGCAATGCTCAGTGCAATCTTGGGCGCCGCTGCTGCAGTCACCGTTATGCACTTCACCGCGCCCAAGCGGATGGCCGCCACAAGTGTCGCTATTACGTCGGTTCAGAGCCCCGACGATCATCATTACCGCTCTGGCAGCAAAGGGCATCACCGCTGGCGTCGAGGGGTTACGCCAGAGGTACATGGAGATGGGCCGCCACACCTGCTTTAACCTCGCACCACCAGACACTCAGCCCATGAACCTCATCGAGGAGAGCATCATGGCCACCGAGAATGCTGATGTGCGGAACAACCCAGGCCCGTTTAGGCCAACATTTACCATTCCCGACGCGGAAGTTGTGGCTAAAAGCGCAGTAGCCGTCTACTGTCCGCAATTCTCGAATCTGGCGCACTGACAGCTACTGCTAATCGTGCGATGGCTATATTTGATTCTGTTCGAAACTTCTGCGCCGACTAGTTGGGGAAACCCGGCTTCGCGAGTGTGTCAGCCCTGGCGCGGTCGAAGGGGACCACCCCCAGGCAATGCACCATGGTTGCTGGGAGGCTCCACTACCTGCCCTGAGCTGCATAGATAGCTATTAACCGCATTTGCCTAGCTACCGTATTGCAATGGAGTTAGCTGGTGTTTCAGCCTCATGATTGTTGGGCCTAAACAGGCTGCTTGAGGGCTCGCGGATGGGACAAACTCCGTTATCGCTGGTCAAGCCCCTGGCGATATCGTTTGCCTGGTTAGCTATGGTCAGGTTCGCTACAACTGCTTCGAGTTGGCGGGCGGTCACGCGCACTCCGTATTCGCGCACCACTCGTCGGATTGTCTTTACGGGTTAGGAGGCCGTTCATCGAACCGCGAGAACAATAAGCCATGGTCGACGACACCCCGCAGTTCCGCAGTCAGCGCGGTCGGCTTGGGGCCTACACCTCATGGGCGATGACGGAGGACCGCGCGGCTCGCACTCTGCCGGCACGTCGGGCGATGCTGGATAGGTTCGAGAAGGAGGTCGACCCGGAGGGCAAGCTGACTACTCAGGAGCGTGCCAAGCGGGCCGAGTTTGCACGCAAGGCCTACTACCAAGGGCTAGCGATGAAGTCTGCGGCAGCACGTCAGCGACGAAAGCTGACCTGCAAAAAGTGCGGACAGCCAAAAGAAGCCCAAGCACCGATGTGCCCTGCATGTCTGCGCAGGCTGCGTGCGCGATGAGCCGCCGGTACATCAGCGTCGCCGAAGCCGCGGAGTATTTAGGGGTAAGCACAACGCTCGTGCGAAAGCTCATCACGGAGGGTGAGATTAGGGGCTACCGAATCGGCAGCTACGGGCGCCACCGCACGCTCAGGGTCGACCTCGATGAGATCGATGAGAAGCTCATGCAACCGATTGGATTTCACTGGAACGATCCCTCTGCAATGCCACGCAAACGCGAGAGGCGACAAGTTCCGGATCGGTCAAACGAGGTCAAAAGGGTCGAGGAATCAGCGGCGGTCAAGAAGATCGCCCAGCGGAGTTCGCGACCACCGAAGCGCTACTGCAAGTGCGGGCACACCGATGCGGGTCACGGCCTCAAAACAACCATCGCACCCGGCACTATCAACCCACCCAAGATTGGTGTGTGCTGGACATGCGGGTGTAAGCAGTTTGTCGAAGACCCCGGGGGCCGACCGAAAAAGGGGCAGTAAATGACCGTGGTTGAACGCAAGCTTCCAGGCAAACCCATCCCCCGCGAAGAAGCTATCCGTGAGTACGAGCGCTGGCGCTGGGCCAATGTGAAGGAAGGCCCCGGACAAGCTGCGATCTTCGCCCTGCTCACCCCCAAGCCCGAGGAGATATTCCGGTGGCGCATCCAGCTGGACTGCGGCTGCATACGCGAGGTGCAAACTCATGGTGATGATGTTCAAGAACTGCTGGCGCAATCGGATAGCTACCACTTCACCTCGGTAAAAGCGTCAGAACGGGAGCGTAAACAGGCAAACGAGCGGTTCAACGCAGAGTGGCGAGAGGACCGTGAGGCTGAAGCCGCCGGCGAAGATCCACCGGTTAGGCCAAAACGCCCCAGTCTGAACGGCAAGGAAAAGCTGCCGCCTAGTCAGTGGTTGTGCGAATACAACAGCGAGTGCCCAAGGTACAGGTGGTGGGGCGGCGGTCCCGTCCGCGACATCGTCGAGTGGATCAGGCGTCGTGACCAACCACGGATTTCCGAGCCAGTGGAGATCGACGGCGAGATGATCGGGTCCAGGAAAGAGTATGCCGTCTGGGAGGTGTTGCTCAGTTGTGGGCACTACGACCAGGAATGGGTCGATGATCTCGACTGGAAGCCCGAAGACGGCATCGGCCACAAAGAGCCTGGCGAGAAGGGGTTCTTGCCGCTCGATGAGTTTCTCGCCGAGATCGTTAAGGACAGGGAGCAGGACGACGAGCAGTTCTGGCGTCGCGTATATGCCGAGAACCATCCCAACCCCAGGCCGTTTGCCCAGTGCAAGACCTGCGGCAACCTGCGATCCATGGTGGCCTACGAGCGTGTCGGATTCCTGGCGCCCATGCCGAAGCCGATCAAGTCTGTCAAGCCCAAACCGAAGCCCCGCAAAACCTTGGAGCGGCGGTTGCAGAAACTGGAAGCCGAAGCCGCGGCGTTACGGGAAGAGTTGAAGAGTCGTCCGTCTGATGAGTGACGCGGACTGCTAAATGACCGGGGACTAACCCCGCCTGCGGGCTTCGTCCAGCCATTTCTCTACATCAGCGCGCCGGTACTTCACTTGCCGACCGAGCCTGAATGATTGGGGTCCGGTACCGGCATATCGGAAGTATCGAAGGGTGCCGGCTGGGATCTTCGTTATCGCCGAGACTTCGGCTGTTGTGAGGATTTCGTCGTACCGATCTGGGCTAGAGGCTGTCGCGCCGGGTGTAAGCAGGCTTTCCGCGATGGAAAGCAGCGCGTAGGTGCTTGCGAGCTTCCATGGCGAGGTATGTACTTCGTCGATCCGGTCCGCTGCTTTAACCGCCCTGCTGTACCAGTTCACGGATGCTGCTTTCACCATGGGCTAAGCGAACGAGCCAGCTTCCCTAGCGGTCCAAGCTCTCGATAAGCCGGTGTGACACTTCGGACCAAGACCTATATCAGCGCCCTCTTCACAACTACCCAGACAGTCGGGCACGAAGACCGCGGTTAACTTGGCCGTGCCAACTTGGTATGCATGAGCGAACCACCAGTCGATCTGGCCGCCACATCGAGGGCATTTCCGTTCCCAGTTACGGTGATCGATCCCCATGTACTGCGGCATGCACTCAACCTACCGCTGCGGACCCGAGAATTGTCTGTACTGCGCTTTAGGCTCCACCGCTGCGGCCTACTACTTGCCCTTTTTTTTGGCCTGGGCCAAGTTGCTTGCGGCGACGCTCTTTTGCGCTCTCGTCGACCTGGGATTAGCTAGGAGCTTGGCAGCTCGACTCACGTCCTTTTTGCTTCTTTGCACGCGAGACGTTTCCCCGCGACTCTTGGACAGCTGTCCACGAGGATGCCCGCTGCGATCGTAAGCGGGAGGGGCGACATCGGCGGGGCCGTTATCTTGCACGCTCGGGACCGGCCCGGACGCCGATACATCGTCTGGACTCTCGCGGAGGGGGCTGGCGATCTCTACCAGAGTCCCATCCCCGACATCCACCGCTATACGCAAGCGTCCGCCAAGCGCTTCGATGTAGCGGCGAAGAGTGTCGACTTTGATGTGCTCGATGTCGCCGCGCTCGATGTTTGACACACGGTTCTGAGCGATTTTTAGGGTTCCCGCCAAGTCCGTCTGAGTAATGTTCATCGCCTCCCGTAACTCGCGTAACCGGTATGCGTGAAGTTCTTGAAGCAGCCGCGCCTTGTGCGCCTCGACGGCCCCACGGTTTGGGGGACGCTTGCGTCGGAACTCTTGGAGGGTAGTCATCGTTTCGTCCCGCGCTTCCTTTGCTTTCCCTGCTTCTTCTGTTCTTCCTCTAAGGCCTCAAGGTGCTGGTCGAAGAGGTCATCCGCAATAGCAATGTTTTCGTCGTACCATCTCGACCAGTCACCGGCCTTGTCGCCTCCGACAAGCATCACAGCGACCCGCTGAGTATCGAACGCAAACAACACTCTGATCTTCTGAGCGCCCGTGCTACCCGGCCTAAGCTCTTTCATGTTGTTGTGGCGCGAGCTGGTGATCTTCTTAACCAACGGCTCCCTCAACGCAGGACCGACATTCTCAAGGATTTCCATCGCCGCAATCGCGAGGTCGTAGCTATCGTCGTCAAGTTGGCTCAGCCAGTCGGTGATCAGGTCTACGTCGACCGTCCACGTCACCAACCAATAATATAACTTATCGGTTATAACTTCTAGGCTGAAGCTGCTGGTCCGTGGTAAGACGCGAGCTCGCTTGTCCCTGGTGGGGACACTGGCCGGTTAAGACGGGCCGCACTCGGCAAGGACTCGGTAAACCGTTGCGCGACTCACCCCGAGGGCCGTCGCGATCGTGCCAGCCGATTCACCCGCCGCGTGCATCCGCTGCGCAAGCGCGGCTTTGGAGGCATCGAGCGCTCTGGGTCGACCAATCGCCTGACCACGCGCCCGACGTGCTTCACGAGCTGCCGAACGCCGCTCACGACCAAGCTCGAGTTCAAGTTCCGCCAGGCTGGCCAGAACGCCAGCCACCATACGACCCGTCGCGTTTGACGTATCAATACCTTCGCGCAGTGAGCGGAGCACGATGTCACGCTCCCCTAATTCGCGAATCGTCGTCATCACCTCAGCAGCGTTGCGCCCGAGCCGGTCTATACCAACCACCACGATCGCGTCGCCTGGGCGGGCGTAGTCCAACAAAGCCGCTAGACCTGGGCGCTGCTCACGTGTTGAGGTTCCTGACAGCTTGTCCTGATAGATCCGCTCTGGATCGACGCCGGCCGCGGTAAGAGCGTCCAGTTGTTGATCAAGGGACTGGTGACCCGTGGAGACGCGGGCATACCCGATCTGAACACCTGTGGCAGTCGAAGTCATGGCTTAAGTATGTCTCAAAAGTCTCAGAAGCACAAGTATTGAGACAAGTGTTTTGAGGCAACTTATGAGACAGCGCGACGTGGAAGTTTGGATACAGCAGAGAGACCTACCCCGACCGTCTCATTACTAAAGAAATGAGACACATCACGACTCCGTTGCCACCAGCTAGTATGTCGCCATCCGCTTAGTCAGCCCGGCCAGAGTCAGTCAGCCGACCGATCGGGCCCGGGGAGTCGGCTGGGCGCGACACGCGATTTTAAGGCAGTAGATGGTGTCAGATGGCGACAGTACGATCCGAGTCGTGCCCGAGCCTCTTGCGACAACTACGGCTGCTTTGAAGGCGGCCGGAGCGGCTGCTGGAGTGGCAAAGTCCGCTGTCGGTGGTTTCCAGTTAGCCCGCAAAAAGTTCCGACTACTTGGCACCTTTGATCCGCAGTGGATTCAATTCGCCAGCGCGGAAAACGACGAACTTGACCTCAGTGTGAGGGACGTCCAAGGAATTGAGAAATTTCTCGCGTCACCGGACATGGAGCCCGTCCTCGCTTTGTTTGCCATATCTGAACTTAGCAAACGTAACACGGCCGAGCAAGATGCAGACGTGGACAACGCAGTTGAAATAGCCGTCACTAATCAAGCGAAACGTTGGATAGCGGATCACGGCGGGGAGTGGCAAGAGAAGATTCCGCAAGTAATCCTTCGCTTGAAGCAGATTTTCGACGGAAGTTTCGCGAATATAGATGTGTCTGATTTTGCGACCGAAATCGATGAGTTCTCAACCTTCATTTCGACCCCAGTTCTTGTCACTAAATCACCGCAGCAAAACGTAGGCTATCTTGAGCGTCTCATTCGCTGCATGACAGATCTCCAAACGCTGGTAGCGGCGATGGCCAAGGCGCGTGAGTTAGCAAATGCAATTGGAAGTCTCAACCTGCCGCCGATCCTGACGCATACCGAAATTGAAGGGTCGTTGGACTTCGAAAAACTTTACGTGGGGCGACCGTTTAGGAAATCTGGAACCACGACGGCGGTCATGCCTGAAACGTTGTCGCCCACCACGAGTCCGTTCCGAGTAGTCCTCATGGGGAATCCGGGAGCCGGCAAATCGACATTCGTTCGTCATTACAAGAAGGTGACTTGTGAGTCGAGTCCGGTACCAGTTGTAGAGATTTCCTGCCGGAGGTATGCGAAGTCGACTTGGCATAAGTCTGTTGTCGATTTTGCAATCGAAAGCATACAAGCCGACCACGGCATCCGTATTGACTCTGATGACTTTGAGCGAATGTTGCTCCTTGGCCGCGTCTGTCTGGTGTTTGACGGGCTAGACGAAATAACTGAGCGGCAAAAGCGAGCCGAAATGTCGGCCAGGATAGAAAGCATCGCAAACCAGTACCCGGTCTGCTCTATTCTGGTGACAACTCGGATCTTGGGCTATGAACAAGCAAAGCTTCCTGAAGTACTTTTTAGTCATCTAGAGCTGGATGAGTTCAATGATGAGCAGTTCCGTGAGTACTGCCGAAACTGGTTTCGTCTCAAAGACCGCAACGACCTAGTTCAGAGTTTCTTGGCCGACTCCGACTCGGTCACGGATTTGCGCTACAACCCACTGATGCTTTCCCTCCTCTGTGCGCTCTATCGAGAGCACGGGGCTATTCCTACCGACCGCCGCGATGTCTATCGGCAATGCGCGGATCTATTGTTCCGCCGCTGGGATGCGCATCGCCAAGTAGAACATGATTCCTCCATGCCGAAGTACGCCGAACGGCTGATGCAGGAGATCGCTTACTGGGTTTATAGTTCGACAGCCGCACAGGCGGGTATCGAGGAAGCGCAACTCGTCAAGATTTTGGCCCACTTCCTCAGGGATCGTGGAGGCTACGATCCAGGGGACGCCGAAAACGCCTCCAAAGACTTCGTCAATTTTTGCGCAGGACGCGCGTGGCTCCTGGGTAGTTTTGGTAGCAACAAGCGTGGACAACGTATTTTCTCTTTCACGCACCGGACGTTTCTCGAGTATTTTGCGGCGGAGGCGCTGACTCGCCGTGCTGAAAACGAGATCGAAGTCCTTGAGAAAATCAAAGCCGCATTCGACAAGGACCGTACCTCGGTAGTGCCCGAATTAATGGTGCAGGCGTTTGATTTCAGAAAAGACAACGGGGGCCCGCTTGTATTGAGCGAAATGCTCAAGGGTGGCGCTTCAGGACTGTTGCTCTTGCGGCTCATGACGGGTGTCAACGTTTCCGGCGATCTCCGTAAGCGTGTCCTCAATCGCGTATTGCGTGATGCCGTCGATCGCGGTTTCGACACTGACGAATTCGATTTGGTGCTTAATCTCAACCCGCAGGCGCGTGAACAATTCATCTCCCTTTTCTTGGAGCCGAGCGCCGCAACGGCGCACCCGACCGTCGCTCTGCTTATTTGCTCGCACTGGGCGGGAAGGGTGCTGAGGGGGACCACTGGGAGGCTAATAGAGATCTGGGACGAGCCGATACGAGCCGCTGCGCTGGCAATTCGCGATGGCGGTGATTGGGCGCCAGATCCCGCGATAGCCAATTGGCTGACCCTCAAGAGCATAGATGCCGATTATCAGTGGCTAGGTTGGGATGCATTGATTTGCCCCACCCAATCTGGATACGCGAGCGGGTTTCTGTGGCGAGCGATGCTGCGACGATTCGCTAAAGGCGGCGATCTACCTACGAACGAGGCGATCGAAAATGCCTTTGCCGTCGCATTTTCGCGCCTGAAGTCCGGTGCGCGGATTCCGGAAACGTCCATCGAAGCGTTCAATTACTCTCTCATCGCGGAGTCTTCGAGATTTGCCCTGCCCCATTTTTATCGACGCGGTTGGAAATACCCGGACTCTCCCAGCGATTCGGATAACTTGCTGAGGCAAATTCTGCTTTGGGTGTTGTGCGCCAGCCGAGAAATCCGGCCAAGATACACCTTCAACGAGCGCCTAGATGAGGGGCTCATTGATTTTTGGCCAGGTGATTTCGAAGCTGCGGTCAAACTTCGTAACAGAATCGCGTCAACACAGGATAAGAGGAGAGATCCCGGAGCGCCGCTGACCGAAGTTGAAGCCGACGAGGCCAAGAGGTTTCTCTCGTCGGCGCCAATCTGGCTGCGGAAGTGGTTCTACAACGAGGCATCTTTCGTTCGGTTAGGGCGCTGAGCCCGTTTCCGCTCGCAGCAGGAAACGCGTCGCATCCGTCAGGTTAGCCCGAGCTACGTGAGCCTAGAGTGGTACCGCGTGAAGGAATCCGCAATAGCACCCGCTCCCCTTCGGTGGAGGAGTGGCGCATTCGCAGCGCAAGCAGCGCGGTGTATCTGTTCAGCCATGGTCGAGGTCACCGCCTGAACCGTTGGCGCCACCGGAGGCAAGGACAGCATCCGGGCACGGTCGGCATCAAGGAAGTCGATTGGACGGCCACCCAAAGACCCGGACTACGTCGGTTGCCAGGGCGGATTCGTGTCGCCTACTACGGGCCCGGGGATGAGGAGGCACGGTTTTTGTGCCGGTTTTCGGGCCCGCAAGCATGAGGCGCACCATGCGTGGCTAGGCCGGGTTGATTGACGGCGGTTGGTCGACTGGGGTGAATGTTTGCGCGTACGCGTCGTTGGTCATGCCGTACAGCCCGAGTTGTCCGCGATCAACCAGTCGCCTGGGTTGACGGTTTCGGCGTCGCCCACGCCATTTGGCTTCACGGGGGTGATCCGGCACATCGTCACGGGGTCGCTGTCGGGCGGCTTGCGCCGTAGCACCTCGATCTTGACGTTGGACGACAGGCCGGCCTCGACGGCTTCCCAGATGGCTAGGAATATCTTCCAGCCGGCCGGCAGGCCGTATTCGGCCTGACGGTTCGTGGATGCGGACGCGGATCATCGGGGTTCCGGCCCCACTAGGAGAATCCAAGTAGCAGTTGTTACAGCGGTAGTTACAGCTCGCGCGGCACCTACTACCCGGGTGGGTACGTTCCGGACTACTACTCGGACACTGAAACTTACCCGGTTAGACCCGATACTTTCGCGAGTGAATACAACGCTCGACGTGCAGCTGAGAACGTGCGGGACAATGCTGGCGGAGCTACCGGCCCCTAGGCTGCGAATCGTGGCGAGGGTCGTCTAAGCCGGGACAGCTGATTCCATCGGGGTAGCCCGGACATTGCCGATCCCAACCGGCTGGCGAACGCGCAGGACGGCCACCAACGTAACCCGCAGCTGTGCTCTGCCTCAAATAGTTGGTGAAGTGCGTCTCAAGCCGTCCACCCATAACCTGCTTATCCATGCGGGATATCGAGACCATCGACGGGGAACTCAGGCTAGTCACCCGCGCGTGGCGGGTGGCTCGTCAACTCTGTGACCGCACTCCAAGTACCACCCTGATCGATCAGCTCCTCGACGAGCGGACGGCAGCGAGGTGCTGCGCAATATCGTCCGGAACTGGCGTGAGCGGGTAGCACCATAGGTAGCGTCATAGCTGATCGGAAGCACAGATTGCGGGTTGGCAGACGGTGCGATGCAACTAATCGAGCTAAGCATTGGCGATCTCATCGCCAGAGCTGGCGGTGACCCATGGGCGATCAACCAGAGCTTGCAGGCCGGTAGCCCTTTTCAGATCTCTCAACTGGCAGAGGCTTTCCATGCTGCCGGCCGATGCTCCACCGCAGCCCAAGAAGAATTCGAACAGGCCCGCAAGCGCTTCGACATGGCCTGGAATCACCAGAACGGTGATCACCCGATCAACGGCTCCGCTGAAGTGCAGCGGTTGACGAAATCCCTTGGCTTGCAGACAGAACAGCTGCCGAAGATCGGCAATGATCTGGAAAACATCGCCAGCATGCTGGCTGCCGCGCAGAAAGAGGGCGCCGCAGAGATCGCCACACTGGAAAAGCAGTTGCAGTTGCTCGACAAACTCATTGTGGCGGCGAAGAAAGACCTACAGGACCCCGCCCTCGATGCGAAAAGCCGCCACGCGCTCGAAACGTTGATCGATGACGCTAAAGCTGACGCCGCAGACGACACCCGAGATGCTCTCAAACAGATGACGTCCATCCGCGACACATACACGAGATCGCTACGTCAAGCGCAGGCGAACGGAAATCTAACTCCGCAAGACGCTGCTCTCGTCTCCGAGTTCAAGCCCGCCGGCTTCGGGGACGGCCAGGGGCCGCCACCCAGCGACCCGAGAATCACCGGACCGGCCTCCCCGCCTCAACGCGAGCAGAGCGTCTACGACTTACAAGACCAGTTTCAAGACGGCCAAGGCCCAACCTTCGGGGGTGATCCTCGAGACAAAAACCCGGATGGCTCACCAACAAACTTCCCGCGTAGTCCAGCTTCCCAGCAGGCGCAGGGGCCAGAGGGCACCCGACCGCTGCCGACGGGAACGGCGCTTGGGCCAGACGGCCACCGATACGCGTTTTTCAGCAACCCAGATGGCAGTGTTCAACCCGGCATCAACGAATACGCGACCAACGGGTCGGTGTGGGATTTCACTGACCCCAATCACCCCGTCAAACTCGGTGAATTGCCTGGGATATACCAAGCCAGCGGAACCTATGATGCCGCCAACAATCGGATGGTGATCATCGGTAACACCAGCAACAAGACGGGCGATCTCTCGCGCGGCATGTGGGTATCCGGCCCTATCGACCCGGCCAAGCCGAATAGCTGGATGAATTCTTTACAGCGGGTTGGCAATGTCAGCCTCCCCGGTGATCGCGAAAGCCAACTGATCTCACTCAAAGGTGGCGGGTTTGCCTTTGTCGGCTCGACCAACGAAGGCCCAGTCCAAGCCATATCCGCCGCCACCCCAGAAGGGTTAATGAACGCCACTCCCGTAACCCTCATCAGGGCTACGGATCTTCCCAGCGTGTACGGGCCGACCGTCACCGGCACGTCCCTCGATCCGGTGACCGGATTGGAGACAATTCAGCTGCGAGTAAGCACTTGGCCGTTCGACCCGGCACATCCGGGTTACTACGACCCGAGCACATGGACGAGCACCTTCGGCGTCCAACATTAGAGAGGCGGCGGCGTGTGTTCAGCAGGATAGCGACAGCGGTCATAATCGCAATCTTCACGACTGCAACAGTGGGCTGTTCCCGCGGTACACCCGGCGTTGCGACGGCTACGCCGCCGAAATTCCCCGATATCAACGCTTTTCAGCCAGTGGACCCCGCCCGCTACACAATCGGATTCGGCCGCGGTGGTGGTGGCGTCTTTTTCGCTACCCCTGACGGACTGCAATGCGGGTGGGCTTCGCTAGCCAATGGGCCGCAGGACCACGTGAGTGCTGGTTGCTCCGGACCAATACCCGGCCTGCCGGAAGGTGCTCCCCGTGGGCGATACGGCTGCCAATCAGTCGGAACGGCAAGCTCGATGCCCTCGGACCTGAGCCCCTACGGTTTTTTCGACGGCACGTGCCCGGCCATCACTTCACCGCTGCTCAACGTCGGCCAGAAAATTACTGCAGCAAACACCACCTGCCTGGTGGGCGCAGACCGGCTGACCGCTTGCATCGATCCCATTTTGAACCGGGGATTCGTCCTACAATCCTCCGGCTCGTGGACCTTCTAGACGAAGTCGTACACCTAGCAAACTAGCAACGCCAATGTAGAATTTGTCTCGTGGCTTTCACCCGCAGACTGACGCTGGCAGCAGTTATTTGCGCCTTGTCGTTCGCCTTCGCGCCTGTAGCAGCGGCCGACCCCAACTCCCCGTCGTACCTGCAAGGTAAACAAGCCATCGATGAGCAGATTCAGCACTACCACGTGCAGTTAAGTGCTGACACCGATTGGAACCAGTACTGCCAGAAAGTGCTTCAGAGCGATCTGAAAAGCGGGAAGATAGCCCAAGTGGACTCCGGGCCAGACTTCATAGCCGGCTGCCAAGACGAGGGCCGCGCACTTCTCGCGTCGCATTAGCGAGAACCGGGGTGCCTTCCGCTCACTGAACTGCGGAGCACGCTCGGATTCGTTCAGCACGACGCCTGTCGTGGGTAAGGCGCGCACCCCAGGTGGCTGGCCTAACAAGCACGCATAGTCGCGAATACTGCGGCGCATTTCCCGGACAGGTGTCCCTACCCGGTGCGAATATGCAATGAGGAATCAAACAGGAGACCCGCGATGGCCCGCACCGACGACCAAGACGACGAGCAGCCCTTAACCAAGGCTGCCGCCGAGGCGGACGAGACCGAGATCGGGGCGGCCCCGGCCGCCGATGAGACTGAGCTAGTACCGCCCCTCACGGTCGCCGGGTCCGAGTTCGCGTGGTCCGACGAGGAGGGCGACGCCGGAGGCGATTACTCGTGGGGACGCACTGCAGAGCGCGCCAGCATCATCGTCATCGCCGGTGCCGCAGTCGCTGTCGCAGTCGGTCTGTTGATATGGCTTGGGTTCCATCTCCACGATCAGACCAAGCCGACACCAGTCCCGGAAGCCACACGGCCTGCCACGATCGTTCCGGAGGCACTGCCGAAGGTCACCGCGGCGCCGCCATCGACGGTGACGGTCATACCCCCGGCGCCCGCGCCGGCAACAGTCACGGTGCAAGCCCTGCCGCCACCAGCACCCACGGTCAAACCAGGTCCGGTGCTCCCGCCCCCTGGCGGCACCCATGTTTTCACCATCTGCCCGGATGGGCATGAAGGTGTCGTCGGCGACCACACCAGTTGTGCGTTCGCGGCGAACGTACGCCAAGTCTTTTACGCCTCCGGCATGGCTGGGAGCTTCACCGCGTTCTCACCAGTTACTGGTGATGGCTACGAAATGACATGCGCCGGCAGATATCCGGCATATTTCAGCGACGGGTCGACGAAGGTATCGACGCGCTGCTTTGGCGGCGACAACGCCGAAGTCGTCATCTGGTGACGTCCTAACCCGTCGCTTGGCACTCGGGCCAGTTGGTCGGAGCGAATTAGCCGAAACAGGCAATCAAGGTGTGCCGGCGTCGAATTGGTGCCAAGATCAAGCGGCCGCATTGATCCGCAGGGGGCGTCGTGAATCTCATAAATCCAACCAAAATATTGGTGCCGCTCGGGGTGGCCGCCTTCATCGCGGGCCTGGTCATCGGGTACTCGCCGATAACGCTCATCTCCTCCGCCAACGTCGGTTGCGGTTCGGCATTCGACCCCGGCACTGGCACGCTCAACAACGATGTCCAGGTGGCATGCGCGCCCATACTCTCCGAAAAAGACAGTTGGGCGACAGCTCTGATATTCGTGGGAGTCGGCCTGCTGGCCAGCGCAATGTTTTCCGCTCGCCAATTCCCAGTTCGTACACCCCGGTTACTGGGGTACCCGCCGCCCGTATCACCTCCGCAAGCCCCAGAGTCTCGGCCGCCACAGGCGTGGCCACCACAGCCGTCTCACAGGGGCCCCTTTCCCAACCAGCCTCCGGGCGGGAGCTAGGGCTATGACTGGGCCTCGACCGGCTGCGGTTGTCGTGATTAGCGCTGGGCTGTCCCTGGTGCCCTACGTCGGGGGTGCCTTGTCAACGGTGTACGACGCGGTGGATGAGCGCCGGCGATACCGGATCGAGTCGACTGCCCGGGAGATAGCGGCGGCGGTGGGCGAGGAGAGGATGCTAGCTCGCCTGACGGAGGATCCTCGCCTGGAGCCGCTCATCGGCAATGCTTTGGACGCTGCCGCCCGAACCGGTTTCGAGGCAAAGCGGCGGCTATTGGGCAGAGCGGTCGCAAATGCACTACTGGATGAGGCCGCTGTCGACCTGGGCGTACTCAAGGTTGCCGCCTTGTCCCAGTTGGAGCCCGTGCATGTTCGCGCTCTCGTCGCGCTCGAGCTAGCCGTGGAACGCTGTGAAGACAACAGTCGTGGACCAGTCGAGGAATTCAATAAGGCCCAGCCGGTGCCCATTCACGCCACCCTGCAGAACACGGGTGTTGTCATGCCGGCGACGGGCTATTTCGGGACAGGCATCGGGGCGTACGACCTCAGCCCATTCGGCCGCGAGCTGCTTGCAGAACTGCGAGCCGTTGCCGATGAAGAATTCGAACGTCTCGTGGAGTGATTCAGCCTTTGACCAGAGGTTTTAGTCTGATCCATCGCCCACCAAGCCGAAACTTTTCGGGCTGTACGTAAAAAAGTTGACGGCCTGGCGGTCGCTTCGAGACCCCCCGGTCGAATAGTTTCGGGGGTGGGGGCGGATGGTCTGGTTTTGCGCAGGTCAGGTGGGGTGACCATGGTTGTCAGGGCCATGCCATGGTGCGATGGCCGACGTCCGAGCCTGCCTCTCGTTACTGCGCTGGCTCCTCGGGGGGCGCCTGCCGCTCGAGTTTGACGTCGCCCGGCCGCAGAAGTCGGAGGAGTGGAGCTTTTCGGCCGATCTTTGCGGCGCTGTCTGAGATCGATGCACGGAGGTAGGGGTAGACGGCCATCACACCCACGCGTTGTACGAACTCGGTGACGGTCCGCTCATCGATCTCGACCGGGCGTGACAATGCGAATACGGCGGTGGCGTCCGAGATGTAGTTCCCTCCGGCGCCAGTCACGTTGATATTGCATCGCACGGCGATGCTTTCAGTGGTCAGCTGTGAGCTGATCTGCATGGCGAACCTGGCCAGTTCTTCTTCGTCGCCGGCGTCCTCGTTCTCGGTCCGTTTGGCCGAGACCTCGTTAAAGACCACCGACTTGATGTCGGTGAGCTGAAGGAGTGAGCCGATGTCGGTGATTACTTCGCCCGAAGTGGCCTGATCGCTCGACGAGTCGTCACTCATGGAGGCAGTAGGTTGTGAACTCGGTGTCTAGGTCTACGCGGCCCGATGGCCCCTCGACCTCGTGAGTCATCGTGCGGGGCTCGCACGTCGTCGCCATCAAGTCGTCCACGGATCCCCCCGTGTACAAAAACACGCTGCTCCAAATTTCGGCAGGGTGGTGCTGCTTGAGGCCAGCCTCCGAAACGATGCACGCGTCTCCTACGCGCACGAACCCTGACTCTGGCGCCGAATAGGCGATGTCTAGGAAGCGCGTCGGCGACTCGAGTGCTGCGTTGGCCGCCGGGAGGGCCCGCTGCCGCGGCGGGCGGCGGGCGGGAAGTTCCGTCGGTCCACCTTCTACGGGTCGCGCCGCGATTGTCGCTTCGTAGCCAAGCGCCCGCAGGTAGCGCGCGACGGCGGCTATCCGAAGGTTGCCGTCGCCGTTGAGTACCTGGGAGACACGGCCTTGTGTTACGCCGAGCTTCTCGGCTAGATCTTTCTGGTCCATTCCCGAGGCGGCCAGGGCCGCGTGGAGAACGCGGCTCACTTGCCCGGCGAGGTCTGCGGCGGCCAAGCCTTGGGCGCCGGCGTCTGTCGCTTCGACTTCCTCGACGAGGCTCACTTCAAGCTGTTGTTCGGTCATGCGCTAGGTCCTCCTCTCGTACATCTGTCGTTTGTTCAAGGTCGTACTCCGGTGTGGCTTGGGTGACTTTCGGGAATGCGTGCCCGAGGCGAATCCAGTGGTCGAAGTACGGAATCTGCCAATAATCGCTATTTGGTGCCTCCGCGTCGCGGTGGTCGAGTATCCGCAGCTTCGGGGTGTACCCACCTGCGCCGTCAGTGTCGTAAAAGCTCAATCGCTTCTTGGCTCGCTTGAATTCCCAGACACCGTCGTCCAGGTCGTTGACTGCGCCGGGGTGTACCGGTTCTCCGGTACTCGCCCAGTGCCTGATCGCGTTGAGGAACCAGTGCCAGTCGCTGATCTGTTCGTCGTCAGGTAGTTCCTCGGCGTCGGGGTCTGGCTCCCACATGCCGGTTTTCAGGGCATCGAGAAACTCACCCGCGGGGCAGCCCGTCTTGTCTGCCCGCACAGCGCAATGGACATCGTGGAACTCTCCCCTCGCGATAAGCCGTCGCTCTATACGATGACTATCCACTTTAGTCAACGCTAAAGCCTCCGGTTTCATCAGTCCATTCTGGTGTGATTTACGTCACACGGGTGCAAGCGGATGCGTCTATTGACGACCACCATAAGTTCTAAGGGCTTATCGACCCATCTACCCATCCGATTCCGCAACTGAAACACCCACAACCGTGCTGGCCCCGGCAGGCCAGAGGGCTGGACATTGGTGTCGCGGCCCGCTGACCCGATCGCAGCGTCGGGGTCAAGACCGCGCTAATTGTCGTAGGGAAACACATTGCGCCAGCCGTCTGGTTGGCTCCACAGGAGCACTCGCCGCGAGAATTCAGGTGCCAGCCACAGGTGGCTGATGTGCGCCGGAACGGGCGGTGGTTCGCGAGGGATCGCGTCATCGAACATGAGTACCGAGGAAATTCTGAACGGGAGAGCGCTGCCGTGAAGCGGGATGAAGAGGTGGTGTTCGTCGGCATCGGCCCTGGCGAGTTTCTGAAAATGACCCGGGATGTGTGGGCGTTCGAATGCGGTGCCCAGCTCCTGAGCAAAGCCTGATAACGAGTCGTCAATGAAGCCGGCGCGAGCGGCCGGCGTGACCATTGCGCCCAGCTTCTGCATGGCGCTCGCGAGTTGCTCTGGGTGGCCGACCATGCTGCATGAAGAATCCTCTATAAGCCACTGCAGGTCTGGATCCGCGTCGGGCGTCCACGCAAGCGGATGCTGGGAGGGATAGGCGGTGGCCGCCGATTCGCAGATCAGAATGATTTTCTGGTAGCACTGCTTGAGCCGACGTAGGTCTTGCGGCGAGCCGACCTCGATACTCCAAAACCACTCACCGGGCAGTGGCCACCGGTGGTGGTCTCGGGCAAGCAAGCTAGCTGTTTCAAGCGCGCCATCGGCCGCTAGGTTTGTCACCTCGAATGCCGCCCGGCGCCCGTCTTTAAGTGTCAGCATGACGTCGACGACGCCTTGACGGGCGCCGACATCCCAAGCCTCTGCGGCGGCGACTTCGAGTGTTCGGATAGCGATTAAACAAGCCGCCTGCTCTTGCCTCGGCAAGTCAGCTATTCCAATTAGCACCGGCTGTTCAGCCACGCCGTGGAAGCCTAGTTAATGACGCGCCCGGGCCGAGCGGCCACGGCGAAATCCATGGCGGTCTGCAGATTTCGAGCGCCCGTGGTACCTCAACGCTCTGAAAACATGACGGGGCGGTGACCAGCACACGCGGGGCGCTACGTCACTGCCACGGTCGCAGAATCAACCGCTACCCGTTGCAGAACTGCGAACCGCACTGCAGTGGTATCTCGCCGCAGCCCGTCATCATAGCGGCGCTGCAGGCAAGCATCATGGCGACGAGGATTCGGGTGAGACGAGACATGATGACAGCTCCGTTTCTGTCCGTGCTGGAAGCGTTGCCCGGAGTCGTTATTGTACGTGTGTTAGTTCGTCGCGCATAAGCCCTCTTCCGGGCAACCGCGAGAATCGGGACCCCGACCGCGCCCCAGGCAGCCGGGCCGACTGGATGGACGCCTTGCATCTGGGCCAGTCAGTGGGCAATCAGAGGTACGACAATCCCGCCCCAGTTGGTGCTCGACGCCATGGGTGCGTTAAAGACTGATGCTGCTTGCCAGAGCGCATCGCCCACCACGCACGAACGCGAGTTGCCGCTGATATTGGCTGCCCAGCGCTGGTTCTGGTTGTAACCGGTGAAATTGGCGTAGCCGCCGAATATCTGGAAGAACCCGCTGCGAGCATCACCGCCGGTCGCGGATTGGCTGGCTGGTGATGTGCTGCCGCTGACATCAACTGCTGTCCCGAGTGAAACCACCCCGGCGTAACTCATTGAGTTGGCGGTGAGGGCGTAGCTGTAGCTGCCGGTGAAGCTGACGGCGACGGTCTGGTTGCCTTTGGGTGGGTTAAACGCCCCAAAAACCGTGAGCTGCCCGGAGCTGTTGACGCCATTGGAGTAGTACTGATATTGGGTTGCCACCTGTGCCATCGCGGAGCCACCGAGGCTTGCGGTCAGGGTGCCTGGACCGGACGCGAAGGTTGAAACCAACCAGGACAAGGCTTGCGCCGCCGCCTACCGGGTGTATCCACGAACCACTCGTGCCGAATTGAGCGCCGGGTCCGACGGCGTCAGGCAATACTCGAGGGACTGGCGGAGGATGGTGTATCGCGGACATCATCGGGTACCCGCGACCGAATCTAGACATGAGTTACCGCATCCGCGCGCTCAAGCAGGTAGTTCCAGTGGCCTGCGTCGTCACGCCCTTGTACCAGCATCAGCAGTGTTCCCAGCGGGTATTTGGACGCAGCTTCTATCGCATCGGATGCGACTTCGCGGGCCAACGATTCGAGCGGTTCGCCGAAGGTTTCGTCATCGTGCCCGCTGTTCCCGAAGGTGTTGAGGCAGGCACTGATTAGGTCATCCTCTCGAACGTGCACCTCGCGGACCATGAGCATGGTCGTCCGTTCGTTCCATGGGCAGATGCCGGGGACCACAATTAGCTCGCCGCTGACAGTCCACTGAAAGAAATCGTGATCGGCCTCGGTCGGCTGATGCACAGTGAACATCCTCATGATGCTTACTGGTTCTCCAATTTGCGTGACAACTTCCGGTACAAAATCCACGCCAAATCCGTCATGAGATTCACCCGAGTGATATCGGATCTCTCGAAGTCGAAAACAACATCTAGAACGCCGCGGCTCGGATGTCCAACGACCTCAACGGAACACGGGTAAAGATCCGTCTGACTCATGGCTGATACGGCAACACGGAGTAGAGGGCGTTGCGTAGGTCGTGATGGCCGGCATACGGATTCCGGGACTTCCTGCCCCACTCATCTGCGGACATGTAATCCACATTCGAGCCGACATCGCACACGTATCGATCGTCCTTCATGCCACCGATGTAGGTCCTGCTGTAGACCTCGCTGGACATGAGACCAGGGTGCGGATCGCCCTTGCGTTCACGGCCTGCAATGCTTGCCCGGAACACAGTCTCGACCTTCTGCCCGTACTCCCCGACGATCTTCCCCATGTCGTCGCTGACCAAAAGCTCTGTGAGAGCCGGGTTGGGATAGGGAAAGATTTCTATCTCTAGCTCGTGTTCGTCAGCCATGGCGTCTCGGTGGTATGGCTCGCTCGAGTACGTAGAACATGGTGTCCCTTAGATCTTCCAGCCGGCCGAGTTGGCTGGCTTCGTCGGCGATGTTTTGCGCCCAGCGCACCGCAGCGTTCCAATAGTGACCCTTCCACTCTTTGCGAAGCAGTGACCAATAGATGCCACTATTGTCGTCAGTCGCGGCGAGGACCATTCTCACTGCCAGGACTGCTTGCTTGTCATTCAACTTCCTTGCACCGATTATCTCCCGAAAGTGGTCGGTGTCGATATTGATCGTGCTCATACCTCAATCCTATCGGGAATTGCCGTATCGTATTCAGGATCGAACGGCGGTTCTGCGAGGTGCCAATTGTCCTCTAAAGTCCTCGGATTATGGCCTTGACCTGCAATGTCGTAAATATCGTCAGACCTGTCGAAATTCTCGTCAAAAAGGCGCCTGTGATCTGCGCGTTCGCGAATTACTCTTAGATTCTCTTCATGGGTAACCTGTAGCCCAACATCATTCGAGGCATAGGCTTTGCGCTGACTAGTTGAGCGTCCTCCGCACTTCTTGCATGGTGCGTTGCGTCCTTTGAGGTTGATATAAAAGGCCCGGGAGGAGAGGATAAGACACCTATTAACGTCGGAGTCCGGTTCGAATAGTTCGTTTCGAATGTTTCGTTGGCAGGCAGCGAGAAGGCTGGTACGCGGCGCGGCTACCCACACTCCGTTTTTCATCCTGCCGAGGAGCTGCGCTACTTCACCGCGTTCGACTGGGGTGTGTAAGTTGTGTTTGGTGCGCGCCATCGCCAGCGAGTAAAGTCGCTCGTCCAGGTTTAATCTCTCATAGTCGCCTATGCGATTCTCGTGGAATCTGCTGAACGTCATAACGAACGGTTCGCGAGCAGTGAGGAACATTGCACTCACCGCGCTCCCAATTCCCTGATCAGCAGAGCGCGGATATACCGCTGCCGGCTGGTGGCTTCGCGTTCGGCCTGCTCGCGCAGCTTTTCATCCAGCCAGTCAGGCAGGTTCATAAACAGCGTTGATTCCATCTAAATGCTCCGAAAAGAATTCGCAGAATGCGAGTGAGAATAGGAAAACTGATGTTCCTAATATGATTTTAACACGGAATGCCGAGTGGAGGTATACGAGGAAACCCTCAGCGCCCGCGTCGCGGGTTAAGATATAAAGACACAAGCAAATCCTTATCGTGGAGCTCACCATGCCAGTTGCTCCCCGCATACCGTTTCAGCTCAAGATTGAACTCGCCTATGCCTCGGATGATGACCGTGGCGAACCCCGGACTCACCCAACACCCCCTACCGAACTCGTGGCTTTCTGATCGGTTTCCCACTGCTTGAGGTCGGTCAGGTCATAAAAGACTCGCCGCCCACCCAGGCGGTAGCTTTTCGGCCCCGCTCCCGCATGTCGCCACCATCTCAATGTGGCCTCTGGAAGCTTCAAGTATTTAGCCGCCTCCGCGGTCGTGAGCCGTTCCATTTGCACCCTTTGCCGGTCATCGGTGGCACAAGTTCGCCACTCCCTACCAACAATCTTAAAGATGATTGCCGCTTCAACATTTTCGAGACGATCGATCGATCCGGCAATACGTCTTACAATGCACAGGATCACAGGCTAAGAGGCTCTCACATGACTCGAGACGAATGGATCGCAAACGCGCTAGCGGACATGCCACCCATACCGTCCCACAAGCTCGCAGAACTATCCCTAATCTTCCGCCATGAACCTCTCGAAAGCCCCAAGCAGACGTGAAATGGGGTAGTGACGCCGGGGGTGAAAAGTCGAGATGACGCGCGAACACGGGCGCAGCAAGGAAGTCGCTGTTTGATCGCTGCCGAGGTTGGAAGGCGGACTTGCCAGCCCCTGCGATGACTAGTTTCTGGATCGAGCTGCGGTAATGGCGTTGCCGAGTGCCGTCGCGACCCCGGTTAGATCGTCGGCCATGAGATGGCCATAGAGGTCCAGGGTCATCGCGGCTGTTGCATGCCCTAACAGGCGCTGCACCACCTTCACATTGGCACCTGCGGAGATGGCGAGCGACGCACAGGTGTGGCGCAGTGAATGCGGGGAAATTATCGGGAACTCCGGGGTGGTCGGTTTGCCGTTCTCAGCTTCCTCCGTGCGCTTGGCCTTCGCGGCTTCTTGAAGCCTCTTAACGGCGTTATCGAACTGCCAGCGGTACTCCCCCAACGTCAGAAACCCGTTCTTGCCGGGAAATAACAGGTCGCCGCCATCGTGGGGAAGATCCAACAAATGCCACACCGGATCGGGAACGGGTACGTGGCGGCTGCGCCGAGTCTTGGTATCGGTCTCCACCATGCCCTGCCCCTGCACATACGTGACTGACCGTCTAACGATCAGCTCTCGGTCACCAACATCCCTCCGACGCAACGCAATCGCTTCACCAAACCGCAGACCACAAAAACCCAGCACGAGGGTTAGAGCCTCGAACCTTCCCGTCTCCCCGGCCAGATCCAACAGCTGAGTAAGCGTTAAGTAGTGCCGCTCCGCCTCGCGCTCCTCCGGAAGGTCGTGCCGCCTATCTATCTCGGTGGCTGGATTCTTCGACGCCAGGCCAGCTTTGACGGCATACCGGTAAACGGCACCGATGACTTGGTGGGCCTGACGAACCCTGCTAGCGGAGAGTTTTAGCCCTGAAAGCCACGCAGACAGATCGGCATAGGTGATGGCCTTAAGTGGTACGTCCGCCCATTTTGGGAGCACCACCGTGTCTAGGAGGCTGCGATAACCGGCCAGCGTCTTGGGCTTTCGGTGCCCCTTAGTGAGAAGCCACTGCTCTGCTACCACCCCGAACGCATCAGCCCCGACATCGGGCGGCACCCACTGGTTGGTGACAACCTTTCCGCGCTCGGTGCCTACCCACGACTCAGCTTCGACCTCGGTTCTGAATCGCTTTGTGTATTGCCGGCCATCGTTTCCGACGTACCAAGCCCTCCACCGCTTTCCAACTCCCTGCGGCTTGCCTTGGCCCTGCGCCCATCTGCCTGTTGCTAGTTTGGAAGGTGATCCATCGCGGTTTTTCCACAAGTCGACGACGCCGCCGCTCCCCGGCGTACGTACTGGTGTTTGCGGTCTCTCTGAACCCGGCACGGCATGAAGTTTACAATCTGCATACAGTTTGGCACGTGCGATTTCTACCGATAAGCAATCTAGCTGGGATTTCCTGGTGCCCCCAGTCGGACTCGAACCGACACTTGACGGATTTTAAGTCCGCTGCCTCTGCCAATTGGGCTATGGGGGCCCGTCGCGAATGTAGCCGACCGGGGACCGGCTATCCGGCCGGGTCGGCGTTCAGCGCCATGGCCAGAAAGTCCAACCGCCATAACCCTTGGAACAGCTTGTGGCCGAAATCTCGCAGCAGAGCCCGGTGCTCATCGGGGACGGCACCCGCGCGTCCCACGGATTCGATGATCTCGGCGATAGTACGGCGGCCGTCGACGTGTTGCACGAAGGGCAACTGGGCCGGGTTGAGCTTTTGCTTGCCGCCCGGCCAATGGATTTCGTCGCCGGACAACAGGCACGCCGTGCGCAGCAGCGGTACGTAATCGAATGAGGCCGGTGACGCGAAATCGATCGTGTACTGCTCCGTGGGGCGCTCGGGGAGGCAGGCCAGAAAGAAATGGGTGGCGTTCGCCGGCTGCAGGCGCTCCATCACGGACCACAGTTCGGCCTCGGGCAATTGGCCAAGCGCAGATTGGAATCCGCTTGCCGGCGTGAGCATCTCGTGCGAGTAGTACGGCGACTTGTGAAACCATGACTGGAACGCGAGTCCGGCGGCGGCGACCAGGTCGAGGCATTCCGCAACGGTGTAGCTGCGCGCCCGGGGATGCAGGAAGGTGTCGACCAGGGCGCCGTCGGAGACCAGGTCGTGGGCCGCCTTGAGATAGCCGCGCACCGGGTGGTCGGCCGGCAACATCGCGATGGCCTCTTTGACCAGTTGGACCGACGCGTCGTCCTGCGCCAGCTTGAGGTCGCGAAACACCGATTCGAGCATTTCGACGCCGATCCGGCCGTACTTGGCGTACAGCATGACCGCAAGCGCCCCGTCGCGGCGCAGGCACGCGCCCAGCGCAGTGAGCCCGGCCAGCGGGTCCGCCATGTGGTGCAGGACTCCGCTGGAAACGATCAGGTCGAAGTCGCGCCCGAGCGCCGACACCTCTTCGATCGGCAGCAGGTGCAGCTCCAAGTTCTGCAGCCCGTGCTTGTCCTTGAGCCGGTTGTGCTGGTTCAGCGCATTCTGGCTGACGTCGATCCCGACCACCGTCGCGCCGGGATTTTTGAAAGCGAACAGGGCGGCCTGGAAGGTGCCGCAACCCGCGATCAGGATGTCGAGGTCCGGCTTGTAGTCGCGGTCCGGCCACAACACCCGGTGAGCCCAGAACGGATCGAACCAATCCCAGTGGCTTTCGCACCACGCCGCGAGGTCGGCCACCGGGGGCGGATACTCCCACCGATCGTATTGGCGGGAGACGGCGTCACCCCGCGGATCGTCGGTCACTACGGCGCTGGCTCCTTCGCAACGGGCGGGTTTTGCTGCCTTGTTTGGCGGTGGCGACCAACTTACAAGCCTTCGCCGATATCCGGGCGAGGAGAAACGCCTGGTTAACTCGTCGAGACAGATTTGCCGGACGCAATTAGGATTCGATTCCTGCACGCACGAATTGGCCCGGAGGAGTCGACGAGTGAAAATCACGGCACGGTGGGCCGCGCCGGTCGCTATCGCGGCCGCCGGCGTCGTCGGCATGGTCGCCGCGCCGATCGCGAGTGCCGACCCCGCGGATGACCAGTACCTGCAGACGCTGCATTTGCGCGGACTCAGCTGGGCGGATGGCGCCGACCAATCGATGATCAATGTCGGGCATGCCGTGTGCACGGACTTCGATGGCGGGGACACCGCGGCTCAGACCATCGGCGATGTGAAGAAGTCGCTCGGGTTGAGCAACGGCGGCGCCAACATCATCGTCGGAGCGGCGGTCGCGGCGTACTGCCCGCAAAACCGCAGCAAATTGTAGGGGCCACCAACAGCGGTGGCGGCACCGTCGTCGTGGTGCCGCTGCCGCTGTTGGCGGCCACTCACAGCCCGGAATTTCCGGAGCCTGGTCTCTCACCCCGCCTCGCCGCTCGCGGGTTTGCTACCTGACACCGGGAGCCACACCACCTAACCGCCGGGAGCAAAGGTCCGCGGTCCGCGACGGCCATGGCGTCGCGTGCGTCACAGCGGGCCCGGCGGCACGCTATCCGGGCACCCAGCGCAAGCTCTGGCCAGTTTGCGTGACACCGCCGCGCGCAGGCGCGGCCAGAACCGCAATTCGGGTCGATTGGACTCGCCCGGAATTCCGGCCACGGTCGAACGTCAACGGGCGCTTGGGGATTTGGCACGACTGCGGCCGAACGTCGAGCCGCCGGGGCGCCGGTACGCGCCAGCGATCCGTCGGCGCTACCGCCGGAGCGCCATTTGCCACATGTCTAACGTGCGGCTCGGACGGCCGTCCGCTAGGATCCGCGCGCCGCGCGCGGTTTCCTGTTGCGCCGCCCGAGCTCAGATGACGTCCCGGTATCGCCCGACAGGAGCTTGTTAAAACTACGACACTCGGCGTTAAGAAGCCGTAAACGGCTGTCACGTGTGCCTTTTCGGCGGGAACGTGGGGTCGGTGGATAGCTAGCCTTTCCCCAACGCACAGGGGACGTGGCGTAAACACACAGGCCGGCTCGCCGTAGGGGGTCGGTCCGTTCCAACACTAGGAGCAACGGATGTCATTTCTGACGACACAAACCGAAGAGATGTTAGCCGCGCAGCAGCTGCTCAGCGGGATCAACACCAACCTGGCAGCGCAGAACGCGGGCGCGGCGTCGGCGACCACCGTGCTTGCTCCCGCGGCGGCCGATCCGGTCTCGGCCCAGCAGGCAGCAATCTTCTCGGCGTACGGCACCCAGTACCAGACCGTCGCCGCCGAGGCGCAGGCGCTGCTGGAGCAGTACTCGCAAACGCTGGGCATCAGCTCCAATGCCTACGGCGACACCGAGGCCGTCAACGCGAGCCAGGCCACGATGCAAGCTCTGGACGCCCCCGTCAGCGCCGCCGCGGCCACTCCGTCGAACACCCCCCTCGACTTCCTTTCCTGGCTGCTCGGTAGCACCGGAAACGGCACCAACCCGAACATGCTCGGCGGGATCTTCGGCCTGTCGAGTAACGGCGCCAACATCTTGAACATCGGTGCTGGCAACTGGGCCTCGGCCGCGTCCAACCTGATCGGGCTCGCCGGTGGTGGTCTGCTCGACACATCCGCCGACGCCGCGGGCGCCGGACTGGCCTCGGATGTTGCCGCCTCGCCGGGGCTCGGCGCCACCACCGTCGCGGCAGGCGGCGCGGGCGGCATGAGCGCGATGCCGGTGGCCTCGATGGGCTCGGCGACCATGGTCAGCAACCTCGCGGTGCCGCCGAGCTGGGCCGGCGCGTCGGCACCGGTGGCCACGCCGGTCAGCGCGATCCAAACGGCGGGCTGGACCGCCGCCGCGCCGCAGGCGGGCGCGGGCACGGTCATCCCCGGCATGCCAGGAATGGCCTCGGCGGCGCGCAGCAGCGCCGGCTTCGGTGCGCCGCGTTACGGCGTGAAGCCGATCGTCATGCCGAAGCCGACGGCCGTCTAAGCAGCGGTCACCCCAGACGTCGCATTCGAACAGACAAAATAAGGAGCGGGACAAAAATGGTTCTAAGTTTTGCGGCAATACCCCCGGAGATCACCTCCTCGCTCATCTACTCCGGTGCGGGCGCCGCGCCTTTGATGGCCGCCGCGACGGCCTACGCCAACCTGGCCGCCGAGATCAGTACCACGGCGACCCAGTGGGAATCGATCATTTCGCTGCTCACCAGCGAGCAGTGGACGGGCGGGGGCTCGGCGGCGGCCGCGGCGGCGGCCCAGCCCATCGTCACCTACCTGACCGAGACGGCGTCGACGCTCGAGCAGGCGAGTGCCCAGGCCACGGCGTCCGCGGCGGCGTTCGAGGCGGTGTTCGCGGCTGTGGTGCCGCCGCCGGTGATCGCCACCAACAGGGCCACCCAGGCGGCGCTCGTCGCCTCCAATGTGCTGGGCCAGAACACGCCCGCGATCGTGGCGCTCGACACCCTGTACGCCGAGTACTGGGCCCAGGACGCCGCCGCCATGGCCGCGTATCAGGCGGCATCGGCCGCGGCCGGGGTGCTCACGCCGGTGACGCCGCTGACCTCGACCACCGACCCGGCGGCCGCCGCAACCGTGGACAACGCCGCCCTCGCGGGTGACGCGGCGGGCGGCACGGTCCAGGCCTTGGATGCTCCCATCTCGACTTTGGCGGCGCCGACACTGCCGTTCACAACCGACGGGCTCCTGGGTTCGATCGACAACTTCCTCGGCACACCTTCCGTCCTCAACGCCATCAACGGCGCGGTCAACACCGCGGCCTGGTTCACGATGATCACCATTCCGACGGCGGTGTCGCTGGGCCACACCCTGGGTACCGTGCCGGCCATCGCCGTCGGCGACGTGGCGCCCGACGGTGTTGCGGGCATCACCGAGGGCACCATCGTCAACTCGGTGCGGCCGGCGGGTGGCTTGGGCGCCGCGACATCGGCGGCCGTCGGGGAGGCCTCGATGGTCGGTCGTCTGTCGGTGCCGCCCGGTTGGTCTGCGGCCGCCCCGGCGACGCAACTGGTTTCGGCGACCGCCCCGCTCGAGGGCTCGGGTTGGACCGTCGCATCCGAGGCGGCCGAGCCGGTCAGCGCGATGCCCGGCATGCCCGGAATGGCGGCGGCGGCAAAGGGTGCCGGCGCGTACGGGTCGGGCCCGCGGTACGGCTTCAAGCCGATCGTCATGCCCAAGCAGGTCGTCGTCTAGAAGGTCCGGTGATATGGGAAGAAGGGGGTACATGTCACCCAATTGAGGCGAGCAATTAACCGGCAGGCCGTAACCTGTTTACAACTCGGCCACCACTGCATCAAATACAACTGTTAAGACTTCGGCGAACTGAAGCTTCAAGATAGGAGACAGTCGACATGGCAACACGTTTTATGACCGACCCGCACGAGATGCGGGCGATGGCGGGCCGCTTCGAGGTGCACGCCCAGA
>NZ_LZLU01000222.1:0-7740 GCF_001673415.1 Mycobacterium sp. 1165196.3
TCGATGCTCTGCGGTCCGCAGCCATGCAGGTTGATCGCCAGCGCCGGCGGGCCCCCCAGCGGCTGGACGTCGCCCAGCTCGTTGGTGGGCAGCAACTCGTCGATCGCGCCGGTGAGCATGGCCAGGTCGCGGTAGCGGTCGGGGGCGGCGAGCATCACCCGCGCCCCCGGATAGTGTCGCCGCAACCCACGCAGCGCCGGCACCGCCGTGAGCAGGTCGCCGAGCCCCAGGGCGCGCAGCACCACGATCCTGCCCGGCGCACCGGCGTCGAGAGTCGCTGCGCCCCTTAGGGCCACGACGACTCCGTCGAGGCGCAGACCACCATCTCACGCACCTCACAGCCGGCCGGTTGGGAAAGCGCGAAGAGCACGGTCTGGGCGACGTCTTCGGGCTGATTGAGCTTGGCGTCCGCCGGCGGCTTGTACTGCTCGGGGCGCCCGTCGAAGAACGGGGTGTGCATGCCGCCGGGGATCAGTAACGTCACGCCGACCTGTCCGGCCAGCTCGGCCGCCAGCGCGCGAGTGAAACCGACGACCCCGAACTTCGACGCGCAGTAGGCGGTGGCGTCGCTGACCGCCTTGATGCCCAGCGTGGAGGCGCAGGTGACGATGCGCCCCCGGGTGGCCTTCAGGTACGGCAGGGCGGCGCGGATGACCGCGGCCGTGCCGACCAGGTTGACGGCGATGACCTGCTCCCATTCCTTGGCGGGGACCTGCTCGAGCGTGCCGCAGGAGTCGATGCCGGCCGGGGTGAATACACCGGTGATGCGGCCGTTCACCTTGTCGGCCAGGGACTCGACGGCGGTCGCGACCGCACCGGTGTCGGCCAAATCGCAAGCGACATAGGGGACGTCGGCCGCCGGCGGTTTCTTGTCGATCACCAGCGGCAGGCCACCGCGGGCGGATACCGCGGCCACGGTGGCCGCACCCAATCCGGAGGAGCCGCCGGAGATCAGCACGCCTTGAAGCGATTGTTGGTTCATATCAACACCTTTCAGCTATGTTCGCGGCGCGACGTTGCCGCGGCGATCAATCGGGAAGACGAATAGCCCGCCACCGTGGGCAGGATCATCACCTCGCCGCCGTGGCGGTACACCACATCGGCTTCGGGCAGGTCGGCGGCCACATAGTCGCCGCCCTTGACCCAGATGTCGGGTCGCAGATCTTCCAGCATGCGCTCCGGGGTGGGGCCGTCGAAGATGGCCACCGCGTCGACGCAGGCCAGCGCGGCCAGGACGCGGGCCCGATCCGCGTCACGCATCACCGGCCGCCCACTGCCTTTCAGCGCCCGCACCGACGCGTCCGAATTCACCAACACGATCAGCGCGTCGCCGAGTTCGCGGGCCTGCCGAAGCAGTCGGATGTGCCCGGTGTGCAACAAGTCGAAACAGCCGCCGGTGGCTACCAGCGTGCCCCCGCGACGGCGCAGCCGCGCCGCCAGCGCAACCGGGTCGACCGTGCTGGCGTCCTCGAGGCCCGCGGCGCTGGCCAGCACGTCAGATCCCTTGCTGGACACCGGTGTAGACACCGACGCAGCGCCACCGGCGCTGACGAACCGTGCCGCGTCGCCGACCGCGGCTCGCACTGCGGTGACCGCGTCGGCACCGTCACCGAGCGCCACCGCCGCGGCGACCGCGAACCGGTCGCCGGCCCCGCAGACGTCGGCCGCACCCGCCGCGGCGCCCTGCGGGACTCCGATGTGATGGACGCCCGCCTGTGGCAGGTAGACCCGAGCGCCCTGGGCTCCGCGAGTGATGCACACCGCGGCCGCACCCCACCTCTGCAGCAGCAGTTCTGGGCCGTCACCCGGCGATTCCCCACAGAACGCTTGCGCCTCTTCATGATTCGGCGTCACCAGCGCGCATCCGGGTATTGGCGGCGCGCCGCGCGGGTGCGGATCCCAGACGGTGGGTATCCGGCGCGCCGCTTCGGTCAACGCCGTCCGGATTGCCGGCAGCGCGGTCACGCCCGCGCCGTAGTCGGCGACGCAGATCGCCCGGGCGCCGGCCAGGGCGTCGGCGACCTCGGCGGCCACCGGCCGGTCGATCGGGGCGCCGTCACCGCGATCGACCCGAAGCATCGACTGACCGCGGGCCCGGATCCTGATCTTGCTCACCGTCGTCCCGCTCATCGGCAGTGCCAGCACCCGCACCCCCGAGGCGGCCAGCAGGTCGTGCAGCCTTCGTCCCGCGTCGTCGTCGGCGATGCCGGTGATCAACACCACGGCGGTCTCGGTGCGGGCCGCGAGCAGGGCCGCCAGCCCGGCCCCACCCGGCCGCTGTACGAGCCGTTCGGCATCGACCACCGGCACCGGGGCCTCGGGGCTGAGCCTGCTCGCCGAGCCCAAGATATCGATGTCCAGGATCGAATCACCGACGATGACAAGCGGTTTGGTGCTCACGATGCTTCCCGCCGCAATAGGACATCGTCGAGGGCCATGCATAACCCGTGAATCAGCATCAGGTGGACCTCCTGCACGGTCGCCGTGCTGCCGGCGTCCACGCAGATCGCCTCGTCGCACATGCCGGCCAGCTCGTTGGGTCCCCGGCCGGTCAACGCCCAGGTCACCATGCCTACGTCCTGCGCGGCTTTGGCCGCCGCTATCACGTTGCGGCTGGCGCCGCTGGTCGACAACGCGACCAGCACGTCGCCCGCCCGGCCGTGTGCGCGCACCCCGCGCGCGAACATCTCCTCGTCGCCGTAGTCGTTGGCGATCGCGGTCAACGCGGAGGTGTCCGCGTGTAAAGCGATGGCCGACATCGGGATCCGCTCCTCGTGAAAGCGCCCGACCAGTTCCGCGGTGAGGTGCTGGGCCTCGGCGGCGCTGCCGCCGTTCCCGCACGCCAGCAGGCGGCCCCCGCCGGGCAGCACCATCGCCAGCTGACGGCCCCAGCCGCGCAGCCGGGCCGCCTCGGCGCTGGTCCGCCGCACCGCGTCTTGCAGCGCATCGAAGTGCACCTCGATCATGGCTGTCCTCCTTTTACCGCGGCGATCAATTCCGCATCGGTGATGTGGTCCAGGCAGGGGTGCCCGGGTACCGGGCAGACCCGCGCGCGGCTGGCCCGGCACGGCGCGGACTGATCGCCGAGGACGCTGACGTGCGGCCCGTAGGGCCGCCATTGCGCGGCCGGCACCACGGGGGCGAACAGCGACACCACCGGGGTGTTCACCGCGGCGGCCAGGTGGGCCGGGCCGGTGTTGGGGGCGACGACCACCTGCGCCGCCGCGAACACCGCGGCGAGTTCCGCGAGGCTGGTACGACCGCCGAGATCGGCGGCCACATCCCGCGCTACCGATGCAGTCAGCGCGGCCTCGTCGGGGCCGCCCGTGACGACGACGCGGTGGCCGGCGTCGACGAGCGCGGCCACCATGGCCGCGCTGCGCCCCGCACTGGGCCGCCGGGCCGGCACGGCCGCGCCGGGGTGAAACACCACGAACGGCCCGGTCCCGATCTCGGTCGCCAGCCGCGGCGGCACCGGGTCCGTCGCCCGCACGCGCAGCCCGCCGTCGTCGCCCGCGGGCAGGGCGCAACCGGCCGCCCGCACCAGCGACAGCGCCCGCTCCGGCTCGGGGATTCCGTCGGGCACCTGATGCCGCAGGTTCAACAGCGCGCCGGGGTAGTCCACGCAGATGGCGCCCACCCAGGGCACCGCCGCCATGCGGCACAACAGGGCCAGCGGCAGCGGCGACTGATGAAACGACGTGAAGATGTACACCCGGTCGGGGGCCAGATCGCGCAGCTGCTTGATCAGCGCCTCGGCATGCGCGGCGGTCAACTCGGGCGCCTCGAAATCGACCCAGGGCGCCTGCCATTCGACGATTTCGTCGACACCGAGCAGCAGCTCGGCCGCGTCCCGGCCGCGCGGCCCGACCAGCATCGTCAGCCGGTCGTGGTGTGCGGCCACCGCGCGCACTGCGGGACCGGTGATCAGCACGTCACCGGCGCTGTCCAGGCGGGCCACCACGGCGGTGCTCATTGGCAGTCCGAAAGCACCAGGGACACTGCGTCATTCAGCGTCGCGGCCACGCGCGCGTGCTGGCGCGCGTGCTCGACCTCGCCGGGCAGGGTGCGGTCGGTGGGAACCAGCACCGCCCGGGCGCCGGCGGCCAGGGCGGCCCGGACGTCGCCGCCGGTGTCGCCGATCATCACGCAGCGCTGGGGCGGCACGGCCAGGGCCTCGGCCGCCGCCAACACCATGCCCGGCCGCGGCTTGCGGCATCCGCAGCCGTCGGTTGCGTCGTGGACGCACACCTGCCAGGAGTCGAATGGGCCGAGCACGTCGTCCACCCGGTCGTTGACCCTGCTGAGCTGCTCGGCGCTGATCAGTCCGCGCGCCACCCCGGACTGATTGGTCACCACGGCCAGCAGCAGGCCGCGCCGGCGCAGCCGAGCCAGCGCCCGGGCGGCGTCGCGGGTGGGGCGCACCCCCGCCGGATCGTTGAGGTAGGGCTTGTCGACGATCAGGGTGTCGTCGCGGTCGAGGAGCACCGCGAGCGGCGGATCGCGCCGCGCCCGGCGAAACGTCCATTCCCCGGCCAACCGGTGGGCCACCGCGACCGGGGGGATGATCGCGCTGCTCAGCGAAAGCCGCAGCGCCTCAACACCACTGCGTGGTCCGCTCAGCCAGCGCCGGGCGGTGAACTCCACCGTCAACAGCAGCCATAGAGCGGCGGCGCGGCGGGCCGCGCGGCGGCGGCGTAGCAGCGCGGCGCCCAGGGCCAGCGCGCCGGTCAGGGTGGTGGCCGAGTGCGCCGGCAGCCGGCCCGGCCCTTCGCCGATCTGGTCGCGCCAGGACAGTCCGTACTTGCGGCGCAGCAAGGCGTTGTCTCGGTTACCGATCTGCGCCCGCACGCTCGAGCGCCAGGTCGCCGGCGCGACGGGGTGAGTCGAGCGACGTTCGCCGCGCAGAATCGTCCCGCCCGCCAGCACAATCCGCAGCGCCAGGTCGGAATCCTCGCGGTAGGCGCGCGGAAACCGCTCGTCGAATCCGCCGACCGCCACCAGCGCGTCGCGGCGATACGCCATGTCGGCGGTGATCCATCGCGCCGTCGACAACCGCGCGGTCCGGCGCTCGTCGTCGGTGGGGCGACGGTGCGTCGGGACCTCGAGCACCGCCTGCGACCCGACCGCGCCGGCGGCGTCCGCGGCCTTCAGGTCGATGCACAACGCCGACTCCCAATCCGGATCCGGCACCACGTCGTCATCCAGGAAACACACCCAGCGGGTGGTGGCCGCACGCCATCCCACGTTGCGGGCGGCCGCCGGCCCGCGTCCGCCGCTGCGCAGCACCCGCACTCCCAAGTCGTCTCCCAACGCCAAGTCGCGGGGCGGTCCCGGCCGGTCGTCGACCACCACGACCTTCGGCGGCACCGGCCCCGCACCGCGCTTCAGCGCAGTCAGCAAGCGCCGCAGCGAATCCCGACCGATGGTGGGGATCACGAGCGTGTACTCGGGCATCACAGGTACCGCCTGACCAGGTAGGGGCCGAGGGCCAGCACGTCGATCGGTGAACTGCCGAACACCTCGAGCGCGTCGCGCGGTGTGTCCACCATGGGTCGCCCGGCGGTGTTGAAGCTGGTGTTGACCACCACCGGAACTCCGGTGTGTTCGGCGAAGTGGCTGATCGTCGCGTGCAGTAGCGGGTGTTCGGCCTTGTCGACGGTCTGGATTCGCGCGGTGCCGTCGACGTGGGTGACCGCGGGGATGCGGCCCCGCCAGTTTTCGGCGACGTCGTGGACGAACAGCATGTACGGGCTGGGAAGCGGCCCGCGAGTGAAGATCTCGGCCGCCCGCTCGGCCAGCACCATGGGCGCGACGGGCCGGAACTGTTCGCGTCCCTTGACGGCGTTGAGGCGCTCCAGGTTGGCGGGGTGGCGCGGATCGGCGAGCAACGAGCGCCCGCCGAGGGCCCGCGGCCCGAATTCCGCGCGGCCCTGGAACCATCCGATCAACTGGTTCTTGGCCAGTGCGTCACCGACCGCGGTCACCACGTCGTCCGGGCGTTCATAGCGAACGGCGGCGTCGTCGAGCGCGGCCCTGATCCGTTCCTCGGACCAGCCGCGACCCAGCTGTGCGGTGGGCATCGGAGTGATCGGCTCGTGAAACGATGCGGCCAGGCTCAATGCGGCCCCCAGCGCGGTACCCGCGTCGCCGGCCGCCGGTTGCACCCACACCCGCCCGAAACCGCCCTCGGCGTAAATGCGGCTGTTGGCAACGCAATTCAGCGCCACACCGCCGGCCAGGCACAGCGCGTCACCGTCGGTACGCGCGCGCAGCCAGCGAACGAGATCAAGCAGCACCTCCTCGATGACCAGCTGCACGCTGCACGCCAGATCGGCGTGCACCGGGTCCAGGTCCGTCGCATCCGCCCGGCGCCGCGGCGCCAGGCGCTCCCAGTCGATCGGTTCGGTGCGGAAACCGCCGTCATCGCAGGCGTATACCCGGTCGCGAAGCTGGTCGGCGAAGCGTGGCCGGCCGTAGGACGCCATGGCCATCACCTTGTACTCATCGCTGGATCGCACGAAACCCAGGTGCTCGGTGAGGCTTTCGTACAGCAACCCCAGCGAGTGCGGCAGCTGTTGGGCGGCCAGCACGTCGAGCTTCTGGTCGCGATAGGCACCGGCCAGCATCGAGGTGCGTTCCCCGCGCCCGTCGACCACCAACACGGCGGTATCGGGATGCGGGGAGGCCAGCGCCGTCGACGCGGCGTGTGCGACATGATGGCGGACGTGGTGCACGACAGCGGGATTGAGGCCGGGCAGCGCGGTCTTGAGAAACCCGGGCGCGCGCTCGGCGTACAGGGTGCGCAGGTATTCCCAATCCTTGTCGAGTCCGGCGGGGTCGACCGGCTCGTCGTACATCAGCGCTGGGTCGTAGGAGTAGCCGATGGCATCGATCTCTTCGGCGGCGACGCCGGCGTGCTCGAGACACCACCGGATGGCGGCGACGGGAAGCTCCCAGGTGGCGAACGGGACGGCCTGCTTACCGTGCTTGCGCCGGGAAAAGCGTTCCTCTTCGGCGGCCGCCACCACCTGGCCGTCGATAACCAGGGCGGCGGCGGGGTCGTGAAATACCGCGTTGACACCGAGAATTCGCACTGCTTCCTCCTACCGGGTGCGTCGATCAGCGGCCGGGACGAGCTCCTCACCGGATTCCTCGGAAGCGTCGGCCGTGGCGCGGAACCAGTCCACGGTGGTCTTCAACCCGGTGCGATAGTCGACGGTCGGTTGCCAGTCCAGGCGCTCGCGGGCGAGCGTGATGTCGGGGCATCGCCGTTGGGGATCATCGGTGGCCGGCGGGGTGAACAGGATCGTCGACGTGCTGCCGGCGAGGTCGCGGATCAGTTCGGCGGCCGCCAGGACGGTGAGCTCGTCGGGGTTGCCGATGTTGACCGGTCCGCCGAAGTCGCTGTGCGCCAGCGCGAGCAACCCAGCGATGGTGTCGTCGACGTAGCACAGCGATCGTGTTTGCAGGCCGGTGCCCGAAACGGTCAACGGGTCACCGCGCAGCGCCTGGAAGCAGAACGACGGAACCATCCGTCCGTCGCCGGCGCGCATGCCCGGCCCGTAGGTGTTGAAGATGCGTGCCACCCCGACATCAACGCGGCCCAGGCGGCGGTGGGCGAACGCGAGCGCTTCGGCGTACCGCTTGGCTTCGTCGTAGACGCTGCGCGGTCCCACCGGATTGACGTTGCCCCAATATGATTCGTGTTGGGGGTGCACCTCGGGGTCGCCGTACACC